>CBIMJO010000130.1:0-11973 GCA_966244135.1 uncultured Actinocrispum sp.
AATCCGCTTCTGGTTAGTGGTCATAGGATTCACGTTGGTACAGGCGTTGCCCTGGGCTCCTTGGCTCAAGGGCCTTCTGTCGGGCTGGCTGGGGCTGCGGCTTGTGCTTGGTCGCAGGCATGAACCGAGTGCGCGCCACATCTGGGGTCGGTATGCCGAGTCGGAAGTCCGTACACGTCAACGACCTGTCCGGGTTCAGCTATGGAACGGTGTGGCAATCCTGTCGCTGGTGCTGTCGTTTGGCATGCTGTTGCTGTCCGCCATCGACGTGCGCCTGATGGGCACAGTTGTTGTTGGTGCCGACAGTAGGTGGGATCCGACTGTTGTCGCCGACGACCGATACACCCAGGTGCTTCGTCTCATTCCCGTTCCGTTGTTTGCCTTGGACTCGCTTGCCATCGCGGTCGGCTTACTGCTTTTTGCTGGGGTCTCCTACAGGGTGGCACGAAGGCACGCAGCCCTCGATACCAAGAGCAAGCTCGCAGCTGATGCCCGGCCTCCGGTGCTCTATTTGCGGAACTTCTCCGATGACGACGTGACGATCAGGACCAACGCACTGACAAGAAAATCGGTCGTGGACAAGCTTGGGTTGCGCCAGTTCGAACGGTTCGAAGAGATCCTCGTTCGGCAGCTGACAGCGTATGGTCCGGTCACCGCGGTAAGTAATCCAGATGACCGCCGGAGACTGCTCGGTGCGGCGCGAGAATCATTGCCGGCTGATGACTGGAAGAACACGGTCACCGAACGGATCATGACTAGCTCCCTCGTCGTCGTGGGTGCGGCGCCCGAGACCACGTCTAAGGGACTGACGTGGGAACTGGAAACGATTAAGCAATGCGGCGCGCTTGCGCGCAGCATCTTCGTTCTCCTGCCCTACCCCCGCGATGAGATCGGCAGCCGGTGGAGAAACTTCCAGGCTATGGCAGGACATCTCGGCATACCCGCTACGACGTTCCAACACGCTGACCGTCTCCTTGCCCTTACTACGGACGGCAGTGGTCGTTGGACTGCCTACCATGCTGCCAAACGAACTGACTGGACATACGCCGTCGCCCTGGCTGCCGCTGCGGAGGCCATTCTCGACCCGTCGGCTAGGAACCAGTCCACGTCTCCGTCCGGCTATGTGACGTAGACCGTGAGAGTCATAGACGGCGTACGCCTGTCGGCCACACAATCACTACGTCTCTGCCGAGTTCGCGAGCGTGGGCGACAACATGGCCAGTGCCCCCCGAGGCCGCGGGCAGGCGGCCCATCCCAGACGGCCACCAGCAGTTCGCAGTGCTCGACGATGTAGGTACTCGCAGCGTGGTAGGCACTCTCGCTCGGCTGGGGGTAGTCCAGCTCGGTCACGGTTGTGGCTGCGGCACGCAGCTGATGGAAGGCATCGAGGGAGTGTCCATGGAAGGTGGTCTCGTAGCTCCGGGCAGGGATGACCACGTGCAACTCGCCGCTGGCCGCAAGCACTAGCTGCGCGAACAGTTGGTCCGCGCCCTCTGCGAGAGAGACTGCTCATGCCGATCACCGACGAATAGCGCCTGAGGAGGTTACGGATATCGCGTTCGGCGTGCTCACCACGAAATCACATCGGTGGATTCAGGCTAAGGGTTTCCCGGCCCGGTTCCCGCATGACCTTCGAGGAGAAGTCCTCCGCATCGGCCGCTGTGCTGGCCAATGCGCGGAAGGTGGCGTACTGCTCGGCGCCGAGGATGAGCTTCAGCGCGGTCAGGTGCTTACCGTCTTCCTCGGCCTCCGATGCCTCCAGAGGCATCTGCGCGGGGCAGTTTGACCGCTTGCCGCGCCAAATCACCGCCGGGAGATGGCTGGCGGGTTGCTCGGCGCGTTGGCTGGTGCTCACTAGGGCGTCTCCTTGCCAGGTGATTCGGGCGTGGCGGCGAGTGCGGGTGCTGCCGCGAGGACGGTCGTCGGTCAGCCACACCTCGAGGACGGTCGACCCGTCGATCGGCGACAGCGCGGCGAACGTCATGCCCCACCGGTTCTCCTGCGTGCGCGACCACTGGGCGTCCTCGGTCTCCGACACCTCAGCACCCGACAGATAGAGCCGATGGTGGTAGACCTCGGTGTCGGAGACAACGTCGGTCCAAATGGTCCAGGACGGTGACGATGTCCGTGGCAGGCAGCAGTTGCTACGGGCCCAGGCGAGCAGGGTTCCGGTGTAGCCACCGTCGGCCCAGATCGGTCGCAGGCGGCTGCCGACGGTGTGACACAGACGGCGAAGCAGATATCGTGCGGCGATCCTGTCCTGTGTGGACGCTGGGGTGACTAGTACTGTCAGCAGGAAACCGGCTGTGTCCACGACGATGTGGCGCTTGCGGCCCTGGACCTTCTTGCCGGCGTCGTAGCCGCGGGTCGCGCGGCTGACGGTTTCGGCCGCGCGTACGGACTGGGAGTCGATGATCGCTGCCGACGGGGCTGCGGTCCGCCGTGCGGACAGCCGGGCACGGTCGCGCAGCCGGTCGAGCAAGCGTTGGGTCGTGCCGGTTTTCTCCCAGGCGCTGAACCGTTTGTAGACCGTGGGCCAGGCTGGGAAGTCGGCGGGCAGTGCCCGCCATGTGATGCCGTTGTCCACGACGTAGAGGATCGCGTCCACGATGATCCGGCGGCAGTGCTTCTCCCGGCGCCCGCCCCGACCTGCGAGCCATGCTGGATCGGGCAGCAACGGGTCGAGCACGGCCCACTGGGCGTCGGTGACATCCGTGGGATACCGGCGGACGCGTGAGACGGGTTCATGGGTCGAGGCCAGGCGGCAACAGCGGGCACCCGCGGCGATGTCGCCCGCGGGCATCGGGCACGACAACAACGGAGCTCCTGGTCGACCGGCGCTTAGACACCGTCCGATCTACCAGGAGCTCCTCGTCTCTACATCCGCCCCCTCCAACACCCGGTTCGGAAACAGCCACTGAGGCGCTTGTCGTAGTCTGACCACCATCGTTTTCGTTCTTCCACTGGGAAATCGGGAGTGTTGAGCCGCGCGCACACCCACTCGAAGCGGTCGGCCAGGCGGGGGTGTGACCATGGGGAAGATCAACATGAATTCTTGTGGCGATACTTTCGGATGGCCTGACCCAATTCTCAAAAGCAGGTTCTGTCCTAATCCGAGAACCAGCACCACCAGCGAGGAACGCCTAATCAGGGTCGAGGATAGACCTGTCCTAGTCGTTCTTGATCAGGCGCAGCGTGTCTGACTCCCCAGCTCTACGTTCTCGCGCTCTGTGCGTGGCCTCAAGCAGAACACCGACCGGCATGTGCACGATCAGACAACATGGCATTGGATCGCCGTCAGCGCTAGAGTCTCCTGGAACCTACACTACAGACCAAGGGGTGGGGCGACGTGCCTGACATCGTGGGAATAGGCATGATCAACCTCGACTTTATTGTTGATTCGACGAGAGCAACATCGCTGCGCTCGCACAGCTTAACTGGTTGGTTCAATAGGTTCGAACATGGTATTGAGCGGCGGGTCTCCAGAGATGACATAGAACACGCGCTCGAGTACTTGGCTGTTGCCCAACCACGTATTAGTCCAGGAGGTTCTGCACTAAACGTTGTGGCGTCAATCGCTTCAACCTCAGCCCCGCTAACCGTAGGATACATCGGAGTATGCGGGCCTTGTCTTCATGGCGAATTTGACTTTGTCAACTGGTTTAGCGTATTGGGCGTCGATAGTAGATATGTGAAGTACAGTTCATTGTCGGCGGGTATCTGTGCGTCTTATACCGTGAACTCTGAACGGTCAATGCTGACATGGAGTGGGGCGAACGACCTACTTGAGGAACATCTCGAAGAGAATTTTCAACAAATACTCGAGTATCTCTCCGGTGCCCGAGTCGTACACTTGACGGCGATGTCTAATCGTCGGGACCCTGAAATACTTGCCAAACTTGTATCGGCAGTAAAGAAAAATCACCCTGCTATCAGAATATCAATTGATCCTGGAGCCCTTTGGTCACCCCTTGATAGGACCGAATCTATTAATGTCGTGTTGCGCTTGGCCGATATAATTTTCGCGAATTCTGAAGAGTTTAATCTTCTTTCTCGTAGGCTTCCGAACATGAGTGACAGAGACTCGGCTGCTCAATGCTATCGATTTCTGCCGAACCTGCGTTCCTTGCTCGTTCTCAAGAGATATGACCTTGTCAAAGTATTTTTCAGCTTGTGTGGAGACATAGTTGAGAAAGTTTATCAGAATCCTGTCGTGCTAGATGCGGCGTCGGTAGTTGACGACACGGGCGCGGGCGACGCCTTCGCTGCGGGGTTCTTGACGTGTGCATGTCTACCTGGACTGGGCATCGATGACGGGGTCGAACTGGGGTTGCGTATAGCGCGTCGAAAACTTCAATCTGTAGGGATGACAGGCGCTGCGCAATATCGACATGAATTTCTTGGAGTCTCCATGGAAATTGTGGCCAAGAGTAAGGTCGCCGGTGACGAGATAAAACGGAAGCGCGTATTTATCGGGCACGGTCGGGATTCTCAATGGCTCCACATTAAGGATTGTATTACGGGTTGGGAATTGCTGCCAACGTACTACGAGTCGGGCTCTATAGTCGGAAAGTTTACTAGTGAGATACTAGCTGACCAGGCACTTGGGGCAGACTTTGCTATCGTTGTTGTCACCGCAGACGATATTGATTCGTCCGGCCGTCACCGGGGTCGACAAAATGTGATACATGAGATCGGCTTGATGCAAGGGCGCCTCGGGTGGGCAAAGGTGGCTATCCTTCTGGAGGATAGTGTAGAACCGTTCACTAATATATCCGGACTCCAAACTATCGTATTCGCGAAAGGTCGGATACACCAAACCTTGCACGAACTTGAGGGAATGCTAATTCGCGAAGGCCTATTGTATCCGCCTGCTGCAAATCATGTCGATCGTTAGAAGACGGTTCGTTTCAAAGCGATGTGTCCGCGTCTGATTTTCGCCTCAAGGTGACGTCGAGAGCCTTCTGGTGGTGATACACCTAGGCAGGGTATGATCTCACTAATGACAACCCCGATAGCCCGAATTGCCGCTACTTTGTCCGGATTATTGGACAGTAGTCGAATGCTTTTGACACCTAACTCATCTAATACGATCTTTACTGCATCATATGTGCGAACGTCCGCTGAAAGGCCCAGGGTCTCAACCGCATCAAAGGTGTCAAATCCATCGAATTTTTTGTTCATCGCATGGACTTTGACTTCCAGGCCATGTCCGCGACCCTCTTGATCTAAGTATATAAGGACGCCGACGTCTTCAGAGCTAATAACTCCAAAGGCGGCATCTAGCTGTACGGCGCAATCGCAATCGTTAGAATTCAGGGCAGTAGAAGTGACGCAAGAAGACGACACCCGGCAAACGATATTTGACTTTCCATAAAGGTTGCCTCGTGTAAGTACAATATGTTGACCGCCGACCACTTTCGGGTTGGTGGTCATAATCGTGTAGAGTCCATATTGCCTGGTTCGATAGGGCGCCTTTGCGGAAAATACTTTTCCCATGACCTTGTCTCACTTTAGCTGGACAACTTCACGTTTGCATCTGCTTGGCTACTCGATCGGATAGTACTCTGGAGGTCCGTCGGCCGTCGATGTAGAGATTGTTGTGTCACGTGCGGCGCGGAGCGTGCAGTGTGCGCTCAGGCAGAAGCATCAGCGCACCGTAACAAGAATCGAGACCCGGCGACCGATCACCGGCCGATCGCAGCGCGCGGACGCCAACAGGGCCAGCGCAGACAACTCCTGGAAATCCGCCCAGTAGATCGACTGATGTAGGTCCGGGCGGCTACCTGGTAGCGTCGTCGAAGGGAAGCTGGTACCAATCATTGACCCCCAAGCATCTGGGGCGAACTTGTGCGCTGGCTATCGACACACGATGTGATCCACACGGTACTCCCGGCACCACAGCCCTCCGCCCGAACAGGGGACCAGGAATCCATGTGGCGTAACGATCCAACAGGTCGACGACCTGATGAGTCGCCATCGACTTTGAGCGCCCGCGGCTACGGCTTACGCTCCCGTCGCCGGCCTGTAGGGGCCGAAGATAACGGTGCTGATGGCCGTGGCGACGGTGCCGTCCAGGTCGTCGACCAGCTGGACGGTGGCTTTCTGGGCCATGTGGTTGTACCTCGAATCATGAAACCGGTCACACCTGCCGTCTCGTGCGGCATGTGAGCAAATCCGGTGTAGCCCTTCTGGTGGGCGAGTCGTCCGGGGCGCGTATCCGTCGTTGATGGTCGGCTGGGTGTCGCGGACCGCTGTCCTTGTGGTCCTGCGAAGGTGTCGGCATGGGGTGCGGCGTCCGGGTAGATGGCGGAGCTTTCAGCCCTTGGGCAGGGCCGCCGCGTCGGCCGGCAATGGTGCGTGCCGCGGTTGCCGGCACCGCGGCACGGAGAGTGTTCCTCTCCGCGGGTCCATGCCGTCTCAGTAGGAATACAGGCAAGTAGGTGTTGGGACGGACGGCCAGGAATACTTAGCCTGGATCCACCGACGATTAGGGCGTGGAGCGGTGTGGCGTATGGAGAAGGTGTCCTCTGAGCTGGGATGATGTTCTTGCTGAGGGAACAAAAACCCACGTCGAGAGGACACCTTCAAGGTGCGATTATCGCAGAGTCGGTCGGCGGTGTGGGCCAGGTTCGACGACGCGAACCTCGTGTCGTGTGCGGGGTTGGTGCCGGTGATGCGCCTGGCCGAGACGGTCGGGCTGGACGAACTGGTCACGGATCGGATCAGGCTGGGTGTCTCCGTTGGAGCGCACCCGGACCGCAAGATCTCCTCGATCGTGGCGGGCATGATCGCCGGCGCGGACTGTATCGACGACCTCGACCTGGTGCGCCACGGCGGGATGGCTGGTGTGTTCACCGGGATACCCGCGCCGTCCACGCTGGGATCGTTCCTGCGTTCGTTCTGCTGGGGTGACACCCGTGCGCTGGAGTCGGTTGCCCGCCGGCTGCTGGCACGGCTGGCAGCAACCGTTCCGCTGTTGCCTGGGGCGAACCAGATTGCCTATATGGATCTGGATTCGTTGCTGCGTCGGACTTTTGACACCGGCAAGCAGGGTGCTGGGTTCGGGCATGCCAAGGTCGGTGGCTACTCGGTGCGGCTGCGGGGTTTGTCGCCGCTGGTGGCCACGATCTGCACGCCGATCGCGGCACCGGTGGTCGCGGCCACCCGGTTGCGTGGCGGTTCGGCGGCGGCCGCCCGGGGCGGAGCCAGTTTGATAGCCGAGGCCGTGACCACCGCCCGCCATGCGGGCTGCACGGGACAACTCCTGGTGCGTGCGGACTCCGCGCACTACGGCGGCGCGGTGACCACCGCCTGCCGCCGGGCCGGCGCCCAGTTCTCGATCACGGTGCGGGCCGACGTGAAGATCCAGGCAGCGATCGCGGCGATCCCCGAGACCGCATGGGTTGCGGTCCGTTATCCCGGTGCGGTGCTCGATACCGAGGCCGGGCGATGGATTTCTGATGCCGAGGTCGCCGAGGTCGGCTATACCGCCTTCGCCACCACCCCCGATGCGATCACCGCCCGGTTGGTCGTGCGCCGGGTCAAAGACCTCAACCCCGATCACCAGGACGGGCTGTTTCCGGTCTGGCGTTATCACGCGTTTCTCACCGACAGTGCACTGTCCACGGTGGACGCCGATCGGACGCACCGACAGCACGCCATCATCGAACAGGTCTTCGCCGACCTGATCGACGGACCCTTGGCACACCTGCCTTCGGGCAAGTTCGCCGCCAACGCCGCCTGGCTGACCTGCGCGGCCATCGCCCACAACCTGCTGCGCGCCGCCGGCACCCTGACCAGCCGCACACACGCGGTGGCCCGCGCGGCCACCCTGCGCCGACAGATCATCAACGTGCCCGCACGCATCGCCCACCGAGCCCGCCAGGTGATCCTGCACCTACCAGCGCACTGGCCCTGGCACAACGCCTGGCACGGCCTGTTCCTGGCCACCCACGCCCCACCCACACCAACCTGACCGCCCCCTCATCCATCCGCGCCCGCGAGGGCCCACAACCAAGACACACATGGAAAGGCTGGGCAGACCAGCAGATCACACACGTATCCAGCCGGATCAGCCAGGACAGGAAGAAACACGCACACGCAAAACGATCAGTCAGGAATCACATCGGTGGATCCAGGCTTAGCGCCGTCTGGTCGAGGCCATATGACTCGGCGGCAGATCGCGGACTCGGTGGCGTCCAAGGCGCTGCGTGGTCAGAGTCTTGCCGCGCTGCGCAAAGCCGCTGCAGGTACCCGGACTCGGGCGCGGTCGCTAACGACTTCGGCGGCGGTCAGTCAGGCAACCGCGTCGGCCCGTGTCCTGGCATGTCTCGCCGGTGACGCACATGGCAGGGGAGTGCCTGGTCTGTCGCATGTGGACGCGGAGGGATAGAGGCCGAGTTGGACCATCCTGGTCGTCGCTGGACGGTGCCGCAGTAGAGCCAGACTTTCCTCGACGATGTGGTTGATGCTCCTAGGCGTTGCGCCTGCCGGAAACCTCATCCGTGCTGGTCAGCGCTGTTTGGTCAACAGCCACTCCACCCGCTCTCAAGGCCTCTGATCACTACGGCAGGATGATCGGCCGTGCTGCTGCGACTGGTCTACCTCGGCCTGACCAACACCTTCGCCATGCTTCGCCTGCTCCCGATGACCGACCGGGACAAGGACACCGAGATCCTGGTGCTGCGGCACCAGATCGCAGTGCTGCAACGGCAACTCGGCGGCACGCGCGTGCGGTTCAGCCCTGCCGACAGGGCATTACTCGCCGCGCTCCTGCACCGACTACCACGCCAAACTTTGCACAGACTCCGACTGCTGGTATGCCCGGACACGATCCTGCGCTGGCACCGCGACCTTATGTGCCGACGCCACGCCAGGATGTCCCGACCGAACCGCCCGGGCCGGCCGCGCACCATCCGATCCGTGCGAGTCCTGGTCCTGCGCCTGGTCAAGGACAACCCGAGCTGGGGTTACCGCCGCATTCACGGCGAACTGCTCGTCCTGGGCATCAAGGTCGCCGCCTCTACCGTGTGGCAGATCCTCACCGACGCCGGGATCGATCCTGCGCCCGAACGTGCGTCGAGCGCCTGGGCCCAGTTCCTTCATTCCCAGGCCGAGGTCCTGCTGGGCTGTGACTTCTTCGAAACCGTCACGCTCACCGGTGTCCGCATGTACGTGCTGGTCGTGATCGAGCATGCTCAGCGCCGGATCCGCGTCCTTGGCGCCACACCACATCCGACCGCGGCATGGGTGACCCAAGCCGTCCGCAACCTCGTCATGGACCTCGCTGACGCCCACTGCCGGGCGCGATTCCTGATCCGCGACAGAGACGGCAAATTCCCTCATCTGTTTGACGCCGTCCTCGCCGATGCCAGCATCCAGGTCGTCCTGAGCGGTATCCAGATGCCCAGGATGAACTCGATCACCGAGCGGTGGATACAGACCTGCCGACACGAACTCCTTGACCGCACGCTGATCTGGAACCAGCGACACCTACTCCACGCCCTCCGCGAATACGAACGGTTCTACAACCACCACAGGCCCCACCAAGGCATCGCCAATGCCCGACCAGTCCAACCACTGCCACAGCCGATCACCGGTCGAACCCAGATCGCCCGACTCAACATTCAGCGACGCCCACGTTTGGGCGGCATCCTTAACGAGTACCACCACGCCGCCTGACCAGCACGGATGACATTTTCGGCAAGCGCAGTGTCCGGCGTAGGCGCGGGCGATGCCGTATCCGAAGTGGCGCTCCACCCAGGTGAGTGTGGTGTGGCGCAACCAATGCGTCGATATCCCATGGGTGGCGACCCAGGGCAGGTGGTGGCCGATGCGGTGCCAGAGGTGGTCGTAGCGGCGGCTGGTGCACGGGCGGCCGTCGCGGTAGCGCAGCAACGAGTCGGTGGGCAGTACCGCTCCTCGACAGGCGGCGTGGTCGGTGAGTGTGGTCGTGAGTGCTGGGCTGATGGGTTGCCAGCGGATGGTGCCTCCCTTCTCGCGCAACAGCACCAGGCAATGTTCGGTATCCAGGTCGATGAGGCCGTAGGGCGAGGGCGCCGCCGCGGCGGGCGGCGGTTTCGGTGTGGAAGCGGAGTAGCAGGGTGTCGAGGATGACGTCGTTGTCGGTGGTGCGGGCGGCGTCGGTGATTGCGGTCAATTCGTGTGGTGTCAATGCGCGGCGGGTGGAGGGCAGTCGGCGTGGCTTGTGTACTCGGTGGGCGAGGCTGAATCTTGGGTCGATGAGGCCGTCGGCGATTGCGCGGTTGTAGACGGCGCGGGCGGCGGCGATGAGGTTTTCTGCGGCGTGCCGGCCGTTGCGTGCATTGCTGCGGATGATGGCGGTGGTGGTGCAGGTGCGGTGGAGGGCTTCGATGTCGCTGGCGGCGATGTCGTTGAGTCGCCGGTCACCCCACACGTTCGCCATGCGGTCCCAGTAGGTGCGGCAGGTGCCGGGACTAGCAGCCGCACGCACTCGAGGCAGGTACTCGGCCAGCGTTGGTACCGCGAGCGGCGTATCCGGTTGGGATGGCTCCGCCACGATGGACTTGCTAGCCAGGGCCGTGGGCTGTGCGGCGAGCGTGGGTGCTGGGTTAGTCGGCATGGTGGTTGTCCATGGTCGCGTAGTGCGTGCATAGCAGGCGGGCCATTGTTGCGGGTGGGTGCACGAGTAGGACCTGACTTGGCTCAAATTAGTGCGCACCGCGGTCGTGGATGCGGGTGAGGGCATCGCGGAGGTCGTCGGGTAGCGGGTCGACGGCGGTGAGGGTGTGCTCGCCGGCCTGGATGTTGATGGTGCGGTAGCGGCGGGTGGTGCGCACGAACTTCTTGATCGACCAGCCGGTGGTCTGCTCGATCCACCTGCTGACGGCCAGGGCGGCGAACACGACCGTCAGGTGCGCGTCGATCGACTCGCGCTTGTGGTGGTAGATCGGCCGCGCACGTAGGTCGTGTTTAGACATTCGGAACGACTTCTCGATGTGGAACAGTCGGTGGTAGGCGTCGATCACGAACTCGGCGGTGACGTCCGGGAGGTTGGTGACGTAGCCTTTGAGGCCGGCAAGGGCGCGTGCCTTGGCTTCCAGGGTCCAGTTGACACTCTTGGTGGCGCCGGTGAGTTGGATGAACCGGTTGCGTTTGACCGCGGTCTTGCTGGCGACGGCCTGCTCGGCCTTGGCGACCTGTTCGTCGATGCCGTGCAGGGTGCGCCGAGCCCGGTCCGCCCGGTACTGGTAGTAGATGATCTGGTCGCGGCGCTGGTCCTTGGGGCCGGCAGGCCAGGGCTGGGTGAAGATGTGCCCGTCGGGGATCTGCTCATCCGGGTGCTCGTGGCGCCACGCCTGGACCACGTACGGCACGTCGGGTATCCGCGCGCCGAGGATGAACGACAACCCCGCGGCCTCGATGGCCTGCTGGTTGGCCGCAGAGATCATGCCAGCGTCGGCCACGACCGTGACATCAGCCAGCTGGTGGGCATCCATGAACGCACGGATGGTCGGCAGCATCGTAGTGGTCTCGCCCCGGTTGCCCTCGAACGCGTTAACCATCAACGGAAACCCGCTTGCGTCGGTGAGCAGCCCGATCGTGACCTGCGGCTCCAGGCGGCGTTCTTTGGAGAACCCGGGCTCACGGAACCCGTCCCCGGCATCGGTCTCGAAGTACAAGGTGGACACATCGTAGAGAACCAGTGACGCCGGCCCCAGATCAGCGGTGCGGGCGCACGCCGCGGCCAACTTCTGCCGCCAGGACTCTTTCGCGAACGCGGGCAGACGCCGCTTGAGGGTCGCGTACGCCGGCGGGTCGAAACCTGCCTCCTCGACCACCCGCAGACTGTCCAGCTTGCTGGTCGGCTCGACGATCCGTGCCAGCACATCCATCGACATCGAATAGTTCCAGCGCTCGCCGGGCGCGAATTCGAGCGGGATCTTTCCGAGCGCCTCCGCCATGGTGGCGAGCCCACCGGGCAGGTCG
>CBIMJO010000131.1:0-11896 GCA_966244135.1 uncultured Actinocrispum sp.
AACCGCAACAATGCCTTGCTGCACGCCGCTATCGCGCTAGGGCAACTGGTCGCGGGTGGATCACTGTCCGAACAGGACATGCGAAACAAGCTGATGGACGCGTGTAGCGGCCACGTGGTCAACGGCGCCTTCAGTTGGCGCCAAGCCGAACTGACCATCAACTCAGGACTCCGCTACGGCGCCCGGCGGCCAAGGTCGGTCGCGGCATGACCGCCCGAACCCATCAGGAAACTGTGGTCGCGCTAGAAGGCGGACCGCGCAACGGATGCTGGTTCCTCTACCGGGATTGGTTGGCACTGCGGAAGTCCAGTCGACGCGGGCGATACCCGCTGGACCATCCATGCGGAGCAAGCCGCTGCTACCTACCCACCGACCGGATGGCCGAGAACACCGATCCCGCCGTTGCCGAACTCCACCGTCGCGCACAGGTATGGGAATACATCCCGCCAGCGCAATGGATTCGCTGGGGCCGCGAGTACTCCGCGCCCGAAGAGGCCGCCGACCCCGAGAGGACATGCCGATGACCAACGCACTAAGGCTGGTAGACACCCAGCCACAAGCGGGCGCGGAACTGCTGGACGCGGTCACCTCGTTCGTATCCCGGTTCATCGTGTTCCCACACGAACACTGCGCGCCCATGCTGGCGCTCTGGTACGCCCACACTCACGCCGCCGAACACTTCTACGTCACGCCCCGGCTGGTCGTCAGCTCGGCCGAACCGGGGTCCGGTAAGACGTTGGTGATTGAGGTTGGGCAGTACCTTGTTGCTCGGCCGGAGATGGTGTTCCAAGCCAGTACCGCAGCCATCTTCCGCATGGTCGGCACCAATGGCCCGGTCACCCTGCTGTGGGACGAAGTCGACACCGTCTTTACCGGCCGGGGAGGCGACAACGAAGAACTACGCGGACTTCTCAACATGGGATACAAGCGCACGGGCTACATCCCGCGCTGTGTAGGGGATTCCAACACGGTCCAGAAATTTCCGGTCTACTCGCCCGTAGCGCTGGTCGGCCTTGCAGGCGGGATGCCTGCCACCATCACCACCCGCGCGATCACAGTCCACATGCGGCGCAAGAGGCGTGAGGATCGGGCCGAAGAGTTCCGCGAGCGGGTCGTAGCCCGCGACGCTGAGCCGCTACGGGAAGCGCTGGCCGGATGGATCAACGGTGTCGGCGAGTCGCTCGGTGAGGCGGAACCGGCTATGCCGGCCGGAGTTATCAACAGGTCGCGGGAGATCTGGGAGCCGCTTCTCGCGATCGCTGACGCTGCGGGCGGTCACTGGCCCGAGACGGCCCGCAAAGCGTGCTCCTACTTCGTGCGCGAAGCGGGGAAAGAGCCGCTGTCGGTGGGTGCGCGGTTGCTCGCCGACCTGCACACCATCTTCGCGGAGCACAACACCGACCGCATGCCGACAACGGAAATCTTGTCCGCGCTCTGGGCCATGGAGGAAGCGCCATGGGCAGTCATCAACGGCGGCAGGCCCATGGATTCTCGACGGCTCAGCCGCGAACTCGCGCTTTATCACGTTGGCCCCGCGTCCTTCCGGGTCGGCGGACAGATTCAGAAGGGCTATGTCACATACGAAACAAAGGGGCAGGTCGGCCTAGCAGACGCTTGGAGTCGATACCTGCGTCCTGTCGACGGCGAGATGGGGGAAGCGTGAACGGACGTGACGTGCTCACGGTGGCCGAGTTCTGCAAAGAGTGGAAGGTGGCTCGATCTACTTTCTACCGATGGTTGGCCCTTGGGGAAGCGCCAGAGGCGTACAAGCTTCCCAATGGTCAGTTGCGGATTGAGCGCACGGCAATTGACGTATGGGCGCAGGGCATGCGTTTGCCATCGAGGGAGGCGGCTTAGTGGAAACGACGCACAAAGTACAGGTCTGGACTACTGAAGTGGTACACGGTAAACGTTCCACCTCATATAAGGTGCGTTGGGCAACTGCCGGGAAAACTCACAAGCAAACCTTTAAGACCAGTGCGCTGGCTGACTCGTTCAGGTCCAAGCTTGTCACTGCCTCCAAGAGCGGCGACTCATTCGACGTTAAAAGCGGCCTGCCCGTGGCAATGCTGCGTCCAAAGGAGGAGGAAAAACCGACACTGACGTTCTATCAGGTTGCGTGCAACTTCGTAGACGTCAGATGGCGTGAAGCGTCTCCTGGTGATCGGAAGACAACGGCAGATTCGCTGATTCCCATCACGGTTGCCATGTTGAACACAACAAAGGGGCGAGGGGCGCCGACACCAGACGTTCTACGTCGCGCACTCCGGGTGGCCTTTAACCCCAACCGGCGGGACCATGAGCACGGGCCGGAGATCTCCGCTGCACTTCGATGGTTTGAGGCGCACAGTCGAGACGTGGAGGAACTAGCGCAACCCTCCGTGTTCCGCATGGTCCTTGCGGCTATCGACATCAAGTTGGACGGCAAAAGGGCCGCTGCCAACACCATTCGGTTACGTCGGCTTGCTCTTAGAGGCGTGATCCTGCACGCGATCAAAGAAGAGAAAGCGCTGAGTGCAAACCCCCTTGAGGAGGTGAAGACAAAAAGAAAACCAGTGTCGACAATCCGTGAAGTTGACCGTCGGTCGGTAGTCAATCGAATGCAAGGGCGGATGCTTCTTTCTGCAGTGGCGGTGATCGCCCCGTATCTTGAAGCGTTTTTCGCGCTGATGTATTACGCCGGTCTCCGGCCTGAAGAGGCTGCCAACCTAGGGAAAAACAACCTTGCGCTCCCTCCTTCCGGTTGGGGGGATATCAACCTTGAGGAGGCAGCTCCTGAGGTCGGACCGCAGTGGACAGACTCTGCGGAGCGCAACGAGGTGCGTGGGCTCAAGCACCGTGCCGAAGGTGTGGGCCGCACTGTGCCGAGTTGTCCTGAGCTGACCGCCATCCTGTGGCGCCATATCGAACGGTTTGGTGTGGCGCCCGACGGGAAGCTGTTCAGGGGGAGGCGCAACAACGGGAGGATCGGAAGCTCTACGTACGGCCGAGTCTGGGCGCAGGCACGTGAAGCTGTCTTCACGCCCGAGGTAGTCGCGTCGCTGCTTGGGAAGCGGCCCTACGACCTACGGCATGCCTGCCTGTCCTTCTGGCTCATCGCCGGTGTAGAGCCGACCCGCGTCGCCGCGTGGGCCGGAAACAGCGTCGCGGTGCTGCTGCGGGAGTACGCGAAGTTCCTAGACGGCGGCGAGAGTGACGCTCGGGCCAAAGTGGAGCGTCTTCTTGGGCCGCCCGAACCAGGGCAGAAATAGGGCACAAACAGCGGTAGATCATGAGACACAGCGGGACACTGTGAGACAGACAACGAACGACCCGGTCACCTGTTCTCGCAGGTCACCGGGCCGTTTCGCATGTACGTGGCGGGCGAAGGATTCGAACCTCCGAAGCTTTCGCGGCTGATTTACAGTCAGCTCCCTTTGGCCACTCGGGCAGCCCGCCTTGCAGGAGGAACTGTACCCAACGGGTTCGGGGCCGTGCCATCGGGTATCCCGTTCGGGTCTCGGCGGTAGCATCCTGGGCGCATCAGCGGTCGGTTCTCGGAGGTGTGTGGATCGTGGCGGACCCGTCGTTCGACGTGGTGAGCAAGGTCGACCGGCAGGAGGTGACGAACGCGATCAACCAGGCCGGTAAGGAGCTGTCGACGCGCTTCGACTTCCGGGGGACGGGGGCGGAGATCGCCTGGACGGGTGAGGAGGCGCTGTCGATCCAGGCGGAGACGGAGGAGCGCTGCCTGGCGGCAATCGATGTGTTCCGGGAGAAGCTGATCAAGCGGGGGATCTCGCTGAAGGCGTTCGAGGCGGAGGACCCGAAACCCTCGGGAAAGATCTACAAGGCGGCCGGCACGATCGTGCAGGGCATCGCCGCGGACAAGGCCAAGGAGATCGCCAAGGCCATCCGGGACGGCGGGCCGAAGGGCGTGCAGGCGCAGATCCAGGGTGACCAGCTGCGGGTGTCCGGCAAGAAGAAGGACCACTTGCAGGAGGTCATCGCGTTGCTCAAGGACAAGGACTTCGGGATCGCCCTCCAGTTCACCAACTACCGGTGAAGGGCATCGTGCTGGCCGGGGGCAGCGGCACCCGGTTGCACCCGATCACGCAGGCGGTCTCCAAGCAGCTGCTGCCGGTGTACGACAAGCCGATGATCTACTACCCGGTCTCCGTGCTGATGCTGGCCGGGATCCGGGACATCCTGATCATCTCGACGCCGGCGGACCTGCCGAACTTCCGGCGGCTGCTGGGTGACGGCAGCCAGTTCGGGCTGCGGTTCAGCTATGCCGAGCAGCCCGCGCCCAACGGACTGGCCGAGGCGTTCATCATCGGCGAGCAGTTCGTCGGCGACGACTCGGTCGCGTTGGTGCTGGGCGACAACATCTTCTACGGCCAGGGGTTCTCCGGGATCCTGAAGAAGCAGGCCGCGGAGCTGGACGGGGCCGTGCTGTTCGGGTACCCGGTCAAGGACGCGCAGCGCTACGGCGTCGGTGAGGTGGACGCGTCCGGGCATCTGGTCTCCATCGAGGAGAAGCCGTCCGTGCCGAAGTCGAACAAGGCGATCACCGGGCTGTACTTCTACGACAACCAGGTCGTCGAGATCGCCAAGGGCCTGACGCCCTCGCCGCGCGGCGAGCTGGAGATCACCGATGTGAACCTGGCGTACCTCAAGCAGGGCAAGGCCATGCTGATCGACCTGGGCCGCGGGTTCGCCTGGCTGGACACCGGCACGCACGACTCGCTACTGGAGGCCGGGCAGTTCGTCCAGGTGCTGGAGCACCGGCAGGGGGTGCGGATCGCCTGCCTGGAGGAGATCGCCCTGGTGATGGGGTACATCTCGGCGGACGAGTGTTTCGCGCTGGGTGCGCAGCTCGCCAAGTCCGGGTACGGCGAATACGTTATGAACGTGGCGCGTGCGGCGGGGGCCGACGACCTCGCCTGACTTCGTGGAAGGCCTGTGAACTGGCGTTTTGCCGGTTCACAGGCCTTTTTCGTGAATTCCCGCAGTCAATTCGCCGTGGTTGTGGACTTGTCGACTTCCAGTGATCATCGGGTCACCGTCCCACTGGATGGGATTCGCCCGGTCGGGCTACCGCCGATCGCGCGACGTGCCCGGGCTGTTCCAACCATCGGGCACACCGTTCCCCCGGTCGGGCGTACTTGACTGTGGCTGGGGTTACAAGTTGGTCTCGATGTGGGCGACATCCGGATAAAGTCGCGGTCACGGCCGTTGTCGGCCGTGGATTCGTCGCCATCCCCCTGATCTTGCGAACAAACTTCGCCTGGTGTCCGAAGGGTTGGAAAGTGATCAACGCTACCTTCGGGGCCGTCCCCGAACGGTCCTGGTCGTCACCGGTCTGCCAGCTCTTCGGGGACTCTGTGAAAGCGAACCTGGTGGTTATTTCGCCTGATCGGGGTACAGTGACGTGCCCGTTGATGCAGTGGTGACGCTGTGGTGATACCGCGACGTACCCGAGATGCCCGTACCCCGGTCGGACGAGGAGGCGGCATGGCGGATCGACCGGCGGCCGTTGAGCCGGTAGACGAAACGCCGCTTGTCCGGCGGTTCCGGCTCTATTCGGTCAGCGTGGTCGTGTTCGGCCTGCTCGCCGCGTTCCTGGTGTCGTGGTGGCTGCCCACGACGACCCATACTGACCTGCTCTGGACCGGGATTCTGCTAGTTCTCGGGTTCCTGGTGGCCGAGCAGCTGTCCATCAACGTCGACGTCCGCAGCGGGGTCAGCTGGTCGATCTCATTCACTGAGATCCCACTGGCCATCGGCCTGTTCGTCGCACCCTTCGAACTGGTGTTGCTGGCGCACGTCGTCGCGGGTGTGAGCACGCTCGTCATCCGCGGTGTGCACGACCGCGTCCTCTACAACGCGGGTGTGCTGATCATCGAGATCAGCACCGCGTTCGCCGTGCTGCACGCGTTCAACCTGGGACTCAACGGCGTCGGCCCGCCCTGGGCCGGTGTCTTCGTCGGCGCCTTCGCCGCGCCCGTGTCGAGCACCCTGCTCGGCCTGGTCACCGTGCACGTCCTCGGCCGCCGCATGCGGCTGTCCGCGGGCATCCTGCTGGTCGGCCGGACCCTGGTGCTGGGCATGGTCAACGCCGCCGTCGGTGTCGTCGGCTACGAGGTCAGCGTGCACTCGGTGGCCGGCTGGCCGCTCGTGGTGCTGGCGCTGTCCGGGTTCGGCGCTCTGTACGTCGCCTACTCCGGGCTGCTGCGCGACCAGCGCGACCTGGAGGCGTTGTCCCAGGTCAGCCTGATCGTCGCGCGCTCCGGCCAGCAGGCCGCCGCCAAGCCCGCGACCGGTCTGGAGGACCTGTCCGCCGGGGTGGCCAGCGACGAGTGGCTCGCGATCGCCGAACGGATCAAGGACCAGCTCGGCGCCGCCCGCGTGGTCCTGCACATCCGGTTCGACCCGCAAGGCCCGATGCGCACGATCGTCGCCGGTACCGAACTCCCCGAGGAAGCCCAGGTCGTCGACGTCACCGGCGCGAAGGGCGACCCGCTGCTGCGGCTGCCCGGCTCGCACGTCCGGCACTTCCGCCGGATCGACGCGATGCCCGAGATCCGCCAGTCGCTGATCCGCCGGAACGCCACCGAGGCGCTCGTCGTGCCGTTGCGCAGCGCGTCCCACCTGCTGGGCGTCGTCGAGGCGCACGACCGGCAGAGCCGCTGGCGCGGGTTCGGCACCGCCGACATGCGCCTGATCGGCACCATGGCCAGCCACCTCGCGACCGCGTTGGACAACCGCCGCCTGCTGTCGCGCCTGCGTCACGATGCCTACCACGACCCGCTCACCGGCATGCTCAACCGGCCGGGCTTCCGTCAGGCCGCCGCCGAGGCGCTGCGGACCGACGCGCAGGCCGTAGTCGTCCGGATCGACCTGGAACTGTTGTCGACCGTCAGTGACGCCCTCGGCTACGCGTGGGGCGACCGGATGGTGGCCGCGGCCGCGCGCCGGATCCGGGACACTCTCGGCGCGGACAGCATGATCGCCCGCCTGGAGGGCATGGCGTTCGCCGCGTTGATCGCGAGCCGCCCGCTCGATGAGATGCACGCCCTCGCCGAGCGCCTGCGTGAGACGTTGACCACTCCGTACCTCGTCGACCGGCTGACTCTCGACGCCGGAGCCGTCCTCGGTTATGTCTCCGCAGCCCTGGAAGAGGAGTCGACCGTCGTCGACGTCGACACGCTGCTGCAGCACGCCGACGTGGCCGTGCGGGCGGCGAAGGCCGGTGGCGAGCCGGTCCGCGCGTACATGCCGAGCATGGGCCAGATCTTCCTGCGCCGGTTCCAGCTGGTCACCCAGTTCCGGCACGCGGTGGAGACCGGCCAGGTCAAGGTGCACTACCAGCCCAAGGTCGCGCTGCCGTGCCGCAACCTGGTGGGCGTCGAGGCGCTGGTCCGCTGGACCCACCCGGTGTACGGCAACCTCGACCCGGACGAGTTCGTGCCGGCCATCGAGGCCGCCGGCCTGGTGGGTGCGCTGACCGGGTTCGTCCTGGAACAGGCGCTGACCCGGGTGCGCAAGTGGCTGGACCGCGGGCTGCGGATCTCCGCGGCGGTGAACATCTCCGTGCGCAGCCTCGCCGAGCAGGACTTCCCTGAGCAGGTGCAGGACCTGCTCAAGCGCTACGGCGTGCCCGCGGAGCTGCTCACGCTGGAGCTGACCGAGTCCGGCGTGATGGCCGACCCGCAGAAGGCCCTGCCGGTGCTGCGGCGGCTGCACGCACTCGGCGTGATCCTCGCGGTCGACGACTTCGGCACCGGGTACTCCTCGCTGGCGTACCTGCGCCAGCTGCCGGTGGACGAGGTGAAGATCGACAAGAGCTTCGTGTTCGGCATGGGCACGGACCTGTCGGACCTCGCCGTGGTGCGCTCCATCGTCGAACTGGGGCACTCGCTGGGGCTGTCCGTGGTCGCCGAGGGCGTCGAGGAGGACGTGGCTCGCGACCAGCTGTCGGCCATGGGCTGCGACGTCATCCAGGGCTACCTGATCTCGCGGCCGCTGTCGGAGAGTCGGCTGGAGGCTTGGTTGCAGGCGCGGACCACCAAGACCTCGGGCCTGCTGGACGAGACTGTGCTCACGCTGCTGTCGTAGTACGACCCCCCCGATTTAAGGGTTCGCCACGGTGCTGTAGAGTTCTCGTTGCTCGCCCCAATAGCTCAGTCGGTAGAGCGTCTCCATGGTAAGGAGAAGGTCTACGGTTCGATTCCGTATTGGGGCTCTGTGGGACTTAGCCGTGATGCATCGGCATCGCGGCTTGTCTCATGTGGCGGTGTAGCTCAGGTGGTAGAGCAAACGGCTCATAATCGTTGTGTCGGCGGTTCAAGTCCGCCCACCGCTACGCAGATGGGCGAGGTGTGCTCGCGGAGACCGCGAGCCATCTTCGCTTCGCATTACACTGGGGGTGAAACCCCCAGACCCCACCCAGGGGCAAGCCCCCTGGACCCCCAGGTCGGCTGGGAAACCCGTTTGTCTAGGAAGGTACTGCTGTGGCTGCCACTGACGTGCGACCGAAGATCACGCTCGCGTGCGAGGTGTGCAAGCACCGCAACTACATCACCAAGAAGAACCGGCGCAACGACCCGGACCGCATCGAGCTGAAGAAGTTCTGCCCGAACTGCGGCACGCACCGCGCCCACAAGGAAACCCGCTGAGCGTTTCCCCGTGGCTCTCGACACCTCCTACATCGGACGGACCTACCCGGCATCGCCCGTCTACGAGGTGAGCCGGGCGAAGATCCGCGAGTTCGCAGAGTCGATCGGTGACGACAACCCGCTCTACCTGGACCCGGCCGCGGCACGCGCGGCCGGGTATCCGGATGTCATCGCCCCGCCGACGTTCCTCACGATCATCAACCGGGCCGCGATCAACGTGGTGATCCAGGACCCGGACCTCGGCCTGGACTACAGCCGGATGGTCCACGGCGACCAGGGCTTCACCTACCACCGCCAGGTGCACGCGGGTGACGAGCTGCACGTGATCGTGCACATCGAGAACATCATGTTCCGCGCGGGCAACGACTTCATCAACATGCGCGCCGACGTGCACGACACCACCGGCGAGATCGTCGTGGTCAGCCGGGCCCAGCTGGTCGTCCGTGAGGCCGTGAAGCCCGAAGAGGTGCCCGCGTGACCACCGCCGCCGTGGCCGTCGGGGACGAGTTGCCGGCCTTGACCGTTCGGGTGACGCGCCGGGACCTGGTCGTCTACGCGGGCGCGTCGCTGGACTTCAACCCGATCCACTGGAACGAGAAGTTCGCCAAGGACGTCGGTCTGCCCGACGTCATCGCGCACGGCATGCTCACCATGGCCCTCGCCGGCCGCGTGGTGACCGAGTGGGTCGGCGACCCCGGCAAGATCCTCGAGTACAGCGTCCGCTTCACCCGCCCGGTCGTGGTCCCCAACGACGACAAGGGCGCCGAGATCGAACTCGCCGGCACCGTCAAGGCCATCAACGACGACGGCACCGCCCGCGTCGACATCACGGCCAAGTTCGACGGCAAGACCGTCCTCGGCAAAGCCAACGCCCTCCTGAAACTCTCCTAACCCCACGCGCGAACGTCGCACACACCCCGGACCAACGTGCAACACGACCCGGACGAACGTGAGACACGCCGACCAAGGGGCACCCCGGCGTGTCTCACGTTCGTCCCGGTCGTGTCTCACGTTGGTCCGGTCAAGCGAAGAGGCGCCGTCCCGAGAGGGGACAGCGCCTCCGCAAACCGCTTGGAGAGCCTCAGAGGGCTTCGCGCAGCAGGTCTGACATCCGCTCCACGCCCGCAACCAAATCCGTGTCGCTGAGCGCGTACGACAGCCGGAAGTAGCCCGGCGTGCCGAACGCCTCACCGGGCACCACCGCGACCTCGGCCTCCTCCAGCACGATGGACGCCAGGTCCAGGCTGGTCTCCGCCTTCTTGCCGCGGATCTCCTTGCCCAGCAGGCCCTTCACCGAGGGGTACACGTAGAACGCGCCCTGGGGGGTGGGCACCTCGACGCCCGGGATCGAGGACAGCATCTCCACGATCGTCTTGCGGCGGCGGTCGAAGGCCGTGCGCATCTCGTGCGCCGCGTCCAACGGGCCCGAGAGGGCGTTGATCGCCGCGCGCTGGGCGATGTTGCACACGTTCGAGGTCAGGTGCGACTGGAGGTTCGCCGCGGCCTTGGTGACGTCCGCGGGGCTGATCATCCAGCCCACCCGCCAGCCGGTCATCGCGTAGGTCTTGGCCACGCCGTTGACGATCACGCAGGTGTCCGCGAGCTCCGGGACGACCACCGGCATCGACTCGGCGGTGGCGCCGTCGTAGACCAGGTGCTCGTAGATCTCGTCGGTGACCACCCACACGCCGTTCTCCACCGCCCAGCGGCCGATCGCCTCGACCTGCTCACGCGGGTAGACCGACCCGGTCGGGTTGGACGGGCTGCAGTGCAGCAGGGCCTTCGTGCGCGGGGTGCGCGCGGCCTCCAGCTGCTCGACCGTGGCCAGGTAGTTCGTGCTCTCGTCGGTCATCACCGGCACCGGCACGCCGCCCGCCAGCGTGATCGCCTCCGGGTAGGTGGTCCAGTACGGCGCCGGCAGCAGCACCTCGTCGCCCGGGTCGAGCAGGGTCGCGAACGCCTGGTAGACGGCCTGCTTGCCGCCGTTGGTCACGATCACCTGCGACGCCTGGACGTCGTAGCCGCTGTCGCGCTTGGTCTTCGCCGCGATGACGTCCCGCAGCTCCGGCAGGCCTGCCGCGGGCGTGTAGCGGTGGTTCTTGGGGTCCGACGCGGCCGCGATGGCCGCCTGGACGATGGGCTCGGGGGTGGGGAAGTCGGGCTCGCCCGCGGCGAAGCCGATCACCGGGCGACCGGCCGCCTTGAGCGCCTTCGCCTTGGCGTCGACCGCCAGGGTCGCCGACTCGCTGATGCCGCCGATCCTGGCCGACACGCGCGAGCGGCCGACGGCGGAGGTGACTGCTGACATGCCTGCATACTCGCAGATCGGCACCTGGTCGACGGGGCTGGGGTGACCGCGATTGCAGGGCCCTGATCGCCTTGCCGTACACTTCTCGTTCGGACAGGCTCGCACCTAGCCCCACACGGTCGGACGTGACAGAGTGGGGAGGGTAGATCTCGTCCACCTGACCGACCGGAAACCCGGTCGTTTAGGGGCGTAGCTCAATTGGCAGAGCAGCGGTCTCCAAAACCGCAGGTTGCAGGTTCAAGTCCTGTCGCCCCTGCAAGTAGGCGGGCACACAGCTGGCGAGTGGAGGAACTGGCGTGAGCGAGGAGCCGGGCAAGGAGCGGGACGAGGAGCAGAAGCCCCAGTCCCGTCCGGTCACCGCGGCCGCGCGGCGTGAGCGCCGGGCGGCGACTCGTCCTGCCGCGCGCAAGGACAGCGCCAGCGACTCGGCCGAGACCCAGAAGTCCAAGCCGGTCGCCAAGCCCAAGTCCAAGCCGGCCGCCGAGGGCGCGGGAGCGTCCGACCGCAAGGGTCGCGCGACCCCGTCCCGGGACGTCAAGGAGAAGCGCCCGGGCATCTTCGCTCGGGTCTTCCGGTACCTCCGCGAGGTGGTCGCCGAGCTGCGCAAGGTCATCTGGCCGACGCGCAAGCAGATGCTCACCTACACCGCGGTCGTCCTGGTCTTCCTGGCCGTGATGGTCGCCGTCATCGCCGGCCTGGACATCGGGATCGGCAAGGGCGTGTTCGCGCTCTTCGGCTGACGGCCGGGCGCGGGCAGGCGGACATCGAGCTCAACCAAGGAAGCGAGATCACAGTGACCTCCGAGAACGGGACCGGGCTGAACGGCTCGGTCGACGAAGAGGTCGTCGATGCCCAGGACGAGGAGTTCCTGGCGGAGTCGGGGACTGACGCGGACGACACCGACGGCGAGCTCGTCGCCGAGGAGACC
>CBIMJO010000132.1:0-11828 GCA_966244135.1 uncultured Actinocrispum sp.
CCATCAAGGTCGTCAACGGCTCCGTCGAGGTGGTCTCCGAAGGACACTGGACGAAATTCGGGGCATAGCCGCAGATCAGGTCCGAAGGGGGCCACCAGAGAGCCGCGGTTGCGAGAAGATGTTGCGTGGCAACTGGCCCCGAGGTGCACCCGGTTGGTCCTCTGTGGACCATCACGCTGATCGCCCGCCATGGCTGTAGTCCGCCGGGCGGGTACCGCAGTCCCATCGGATTGGCAGGTGATTCTCGGTTACTGACAAACGATCCCCGCGATTTCCGCCCATGGGGTGGACGCGGGTACTTCAAACCGATCTCCCGATCGGTTGACGGTGATGGAACCCAACCCTGGGGCCCCGGGCGCGTTGAGCGCTACCGGGGCCCCTTGCGATGTGGAGGTGCGATGATCCCTGACCCCCGTGACACGCCCGCGCCCAGCGCGGGTGACAAGTTCGACGATGAGCACTACCCCGCCTACACCATGGGGCGGGCTGCGGAGATGCTGGGCACCACGCCCGGATCTCTGCGCAGCCTGGACGAGGCGAAGTTCCTCGAGCCGCAGCGTTCTCCCGGCGGCCACCGCCGTTATTCGCGCTACCAGCTGCGGCTGGCCACCCGAGTGCGCGAACTGGTCGATCAGGGCACCGGCCTGGACGCCGCCTGCCGGATCGTCACCCTCCAAGACCAACTCCACGAGGCGCAACGACTCAACGCCGAACTGCGCCAACAAGACTGACAACCCGGGCCCATCAGTTCCTCGACGGTGTCGGCGCGGGCGAAGTGGCGCACGGGTCCGCGGGCGCAACTCGCTCCGATACTCACGCCGTCGGCGAGCAGGGCGTGGATCTCCGTGTAGCGCTGCTGAGTCCGCTGTGCGATGCGATCGGTCCTGTCGGTGGGTTCGGCGGCCGATGCCAGGACAGGCAAGTTCGGGCTGTCGGAGGTGAGCTCGGCGCCGACGGTGGTGTCCGTCGCTGCGGCCAGGCGCTCGCGATGCCAGGCCACGGTGCGTTTCACCGCTTCGGCGAGGTTGTTCCAGACAGCAGTGGTGGGCCGTGGCAAGGTGCCCGCCGAAGGCGGGTCCTTTTCCTGCGGCCCCAGGCTCGAACAGGGCGTCACCGGCCTTGAGCACCTGCGGTGGCTGTCCCCCGCCCTCCCCGGAGGCGTCAACTGGTGCGACAGAGATCGGCTTGGTAGCGTCACTCGTATGTCTTCCCCAACACGGGGAGATCTCACTGCTGCGTGTGTTCGAGGGATGTCTCAGTCAAGTTTTCGCCGCGCACGGCGACCGGAACAGAAAATGGAGCGGCGTACCGCGATCCTGAACGCGGCCAGGGGGCTCGCCGTCCGGGACGGGGTGCGCAACGTCAGCCTGGGCGACATCGCCGGCGAGGTGGGCCTCGCGAAGTCCAACGTGGTGCGGTACTTCGGCACCCGCGAGGAGATCTACCTCGAGCTGACCGCCGAGGAGCTGCGGGCCTTCGAGCTGGAGATCCGCGCCCGCCTGGAGCACACCAGCGGCCTGGAAGGCGTCGTCGAGGCGATCGTGGACACCCTGGCCGGGCGCCCGTTGTTCTGCGACCTGATCAGCGAGTGCACGACCACCTTGGAGCGCAACGTCTCCCTGGACGTGGCCCGCAGTTTCAAGCTCGGCACCATCGGCGCCACGGCCGGGCTGGGGGCGGCGATCGCCCGGGCCCACCCGCTGCTGACCGAGAGCGAAGGCGCCGAACTCGCGGGCGCGGCGGCGCTGCTGGCCGGTCTGCTGTACCAGATGGCCACCCCCGCCCCGGTGTTGCAACAGCTCTACGCGCAGGAGCCCGCCATCGCCGCGGCCCGCCTGCCCTTCGTCGCGACCCTGAAACGCACTCTGCTGGCGATGGCCACCGGCCTGCCCGCCCTGCGCGAGTCGGCGCCCTCCTAGCCGACGATCCGTTTGGCGCCGTAGTAGTCCGAACCGCCGTTGGAGAGCGGCGCGGACTTCACCGGTACGCCGTACGTGGAGGCGTGCACGATGTTGCCGTTGCCGATGTACATCGCGACGTGGTGGATCGAGGACGCGCTGCCGCCGTAGAACAACAGGTCGCCGGGCCTGAGCTGATCCTTGGGTACGGACCGGCCGACCCCGAACTGGGCGCGGCTGGTGCGCGGCAGCTTGACCCCCGCCTGCCCGTAGGCCCACATCGTCAGCCCGGAACAGTCGAACCCGCCCGGTGCGGTCCCGCCCCACACATACGCGTCGCCTCGCCTGCTGAGGGCCGCGTTCACGGCTCGCTGCGCCGCATCCGCCGCGGCACCGCCGTCACCACCGCCGGGCGGAGGGGGCGCGGGTGGAGCTTTGGTCGGGGGGTTGTTGGGCTTCGGAGGCGGTGGCGGGGCCGGCGGGGCTTCCGGCGGACCCGCGAGCTGCGCCTTCTGCGCCGCGGTGAGCCGGTCCAGGTCCGCCTTGACCGTCGCGATCTTGGCGTCGAGTTCCTTCTGCTTGCCGGCGATCTGGTCGGTCAGCTTGGCCGCCGCGTCCCTGGCCTCGCTCGCCTTCTGCTGCGCCTGCGCCGCTTTGCGCTGCGCATCGGCCGCGGCCAGCACCGCGTTGGCCATCGTGGCCATCGTCTTGTTGCTCTCGGCGGCCAGCACCGACAACGCCGTGGAACGGTCCAGGAAGTCACGCTGCGACGTGCCGGTCAGGAACGCGGACATCTTGTCGAACCGGGCGCCGCGGAACCGGGCACTGCTCAGCTCGTCGACCTGGCCGCGGAACTCCGCCTGGGTGGCCCGCGCCTGCACCTCGGCGCGCTGGGCGTCGCCGAGGTCGGCGTTCGCCTTGTCCAGCTCGGCCTGCTTGGCCTTCTTGTCCTCGGTGGCCTGCAGGAAGTCCTGGTGCACCTGCTCGGCCTCGACGTTGAGCTTGCGATACTGCTCCACCGCGTCGGCCTCGGTGGTCGGCTGAGCCGCGGACACCTGGGGTAAGCCGCAGACCGCCGCCAGCACAGCGGAAACCACGATCACCCGGCTTAATCGCGACGAGGGCATCGTGATCTCTCCTCCGGCCTGTCGAACACAAAATCACGGACAGGTTACGGATTGATCTCGGCCACGTCCACCACCTCCGCCAAAATCCCGCGCCCACCACATGTCACCCATCCGTGTGAACCCCGAGCGAACGGCCCACTCGCACGCCTCAACCCTCGGCCCACCCCTCCCACCTCGATAGACTGGCCGCAGGGGTGCCCCCCAGTGGAGGGTGGGGGCTGGGAAACTGGGGTTTGCGGCGCGCGGCGGGAATGCGGCATTTGGCGCATTCGCGGAGGTCAGGCCACCGCGGCGAGTTTGGCGGGGTTCACCATCCACAGGATCTGGTTGATGCCGGTGGCCGACGCGTCGATGGCGACCACGCCGAACAGCCCGCCGGCCTGCTCGAGCCGCATGGCGTACTGCCCGTTGATCACCATCGGCGTCACCTTCATGTCCGTCCAGAAGTTCGCGGCGAACGCCTTGATGACCTTCGCGACGGTCTGCGCCCCGTACAACGGCACGCGCGCGGCCTGACGGGTCACACCGCCGCCGTCGGCGTAGCTGATCACGTCGTCGGCGAACAGCTGCTCCAGCGCGGACAAGTCACCCGCTTGGGCGGCGGCGATGAACGCGTCCATGAGCCGCCGTTGCTCGGATGGGGCCACGGGAGTCCGTCGTTCGGCGGCCAGGTGCTTGCGGGCGCGGCTGACGTACTGGCGGGCGGTGACCTCGGAGGTCTGCACGATCTCGGCGATCTGGTGGTACGGGTAGTCGAACGCCTCCCGCAGCACGTACGCCGCACGTTCGGTCGGCGGCAGCTTCTCCAGCAACAGCAACACCGCGAGTTCCAACGCGGCCGCGCGCTCGGCGCCCAGCTGTGGGTCCGCCGAGGTGTCGACGGGCTCGGGCAACCATGGGCCGGTGTACGTCTCGTGGCGCGCGTAGGCGGTCTTGGTCGCGTTGATGGCGAGCCTCGTCGTCGCCGTGGCCAGGTACGCGCTCGGGTTCTTCACCGCCGCACGATCGGCGGTCTGCCAGCGCAGCCACACTTCCTGCAGGAGGTCCTCGGCATCGCTCACGCTGCCCAACATGCGGTACGCGATACCGAACAGCCGCGGGCGGACCTGAGCGAAGACCTCGGCCGCCTCGTCCAGTGCGGTGTCCTCCATGGTTACCTTTCCACGTGGTGCGCGTCCGGGCGTGGCGGATCCTAACTCCGGCCCGCCCGGACGGCAGGGTCGTGACTCATCCGACGAGGTGAAACCCATCAGCCCTGGCACCCCTTTGGCTCAGCGCGTGACCACGTTGGTGAACAAGAACACCGAGTCCTCCACGGCCTCGATCCGGTGCCGCCGGCCCGGCAGCACCAGCAGGTCGCCCGGCCCGGCCTCCCACGAGTCCGGGCCGGCGATCAGCCGGACCCGGCCGTCCAGCAGCAGCACGGTCGTCTCGTGCTCGTGCTCCTGTTCGTGCATGTGCTCGTTCTCCAGCAACGCCATCACGGTCTGCCGGAGCGAGTGCGTGTGCCCGCCGAACACCGTCGCCGCGCTGCGACGGCTCGACGCGGCACGCGCCAGTTCCAGCTGCCGCCGCGCCATGCTGCTCAACGCGGTCTTGGGCCCGCTGATCATGCCTGCGGGGCCCTCCGGTCGCGGCGCTGCTCCAGTTCCTCAGCGCTGACCGGGACCAGCATCGGCTGGCTGGGCACGCAGAACATGGTCACCACGAACTGGGACTCTGCGTCGGTGAGGTGGTTGCCGTCCTGGTAGTGGATGACGTCGCCGCCCGGTTCCCAGAACGACTCACCCGCCTTGACCACCCGCACGGGCTCACCCTCGAGCTCGAAGTTGATCTCGCCCTTGATCACGTAGCCGTAGGCCGGGCCGGAGTGGCGGTGCGGCGGCGCGCCCGGGCTGCCCGGCGGCAGGGTGACCAGGATCGTCATCGCATCGGCCTGCTCGTGGATCTGCGGCGCGCCTGTCACCGTCGCCACCACGTCGATCTGCGGCGGAGGTCCTTCGGCGTACGGGTTGGCGAGGCTGTGGGCATGGTCCGTGGTGCTCACTGCGTTCCTCCTGGCGTTGGTCGTGCTCGTCAGACAGGACAGGACAGCGGACCGGGATGTGACAGTTCCGCACGAACTTTCGCGGGCCGTCACAAAACCAGGGGTTGCCCTGTCGAGTGGGTGGACCAAGAAGAACGGGGCACGTCGTGAAGCGGATCCTGATCGTCGGCGGTGGCTACGCGGGTTTCTACACCGCCTGGAAGCTCGAGAAGCTGCTCCGGCCGGACGAGGCCGAGCTCACAGTGGTCGACCCGCGGCCGTACATGACCTACCAGCCGTTCCTGCCGGAGGTGCTCGCGGGCTCGATCGAGGCCCGGCACGCGGCGGTGTCGCTGCGCCGGCACCTGCGCCGGACGCGCCTGCTCGCCGGGTGGGTCCGCGAAGTGGACCACGCGCACAAGTCGGTGACCGTGCAGCCGGTGGACGGCGAGGAGTTCGAGCTCGGCTACGACATCATCGTGGTCACCGCGGGGGCGGTGACACGCAAGTTCCCCGTACCCGGGATCGCCGAACAGGCCATCGGGCTGAAGAACGTCGAAGAGGCGGTGGCCATCCGCGACCGGCTGCTGACCTCCTTCGACCGCGCCGCTGTGCTCCCGCCCGGACGGTTGCGGCGCAAGCTGCTCACGGTCACGTTCGTCGGCGGCGGCTTCACCGGCGTCGAGGGGTTCGGCGAGTTGCTGTCGCTGGCGACCGCGTTGCTGAAGAAGTATCCCGAGCTGGACCGGAACGAGCTGCGGTTCCACCTGGTCGAGGCGAGCGACCGGGTGCTGCCCGAGGTGTCACCCGATCAGGGTGAGTGGGTCGTGCGCTCGCTCGAGCGCCGGGGCGCCCAGGTTCACCTGAAGACCGTGGTCGAGTCCGCTGTGGACGGTCTGGTGGTCCTGTCGGACGGCGCCGAGTTCGACTCCGGGCTGATCGTGTGGACCGCGGGCAACGATTCGAACCCCGTGGTGCGCAAGCACACCGACCTGCCGGTGACCGAGCGCGGCCTGATCATGGTGCGGCCCGACCTGCAGGTCGGGACCGACAACGAGCCCGTGCCGGACGCATGGGCCGCCGGTGACGACGCTGCCGTCCCGGACCTCGTGACCGGCGGGCACACCGTGCCGAACGCGCAACACGCTGTCCGGCAAGGCAAGCAGCTGGCCCGGAACATCGCGGCGAGCGTGCGCGGGCGCAAGGCCAAGCCGTACGTGCACCACAGCCTGGGATCCGTGGCGACGCTGGGGTACGGCCGCGGGATCTTCCAGTACCGCAAGCTCACCATCAAGGGCCTGCTGGCCTGGCTGATGCACCGCGGATACCACGTGCTCGCCGTGCCGACCTGGGAACGCAAGTTCCGCGTGGCGGCCGTGTGGATCACCGGGTTCCTCTTCGGCCGCGACATCGTGTCGCTCGCCTCGGTGGAGCACCCGCGTGACGCGTTCGTGTCGGGCGGCGACCCGGCTGCCACAAACCACGCTGTCACAAACCACACCGTCACAAACCACACAGCCGCCTTGTCATAGCCGGATGTGTACAGCCCCGACTGGAAGGAGTGAACGATGAAGGTCGTCGTCATCGGCGGGACCGGTCTGATCGGTTCCAAGCTCGTGGCGCGGTTGACCGAGCACGGCCACGAGGCGGTGCCCGCCTCCCCCAACACCGGGGTGAACACCCTGACGGGTGAAGGCCTCAAGGAGGTGCTGGTGGGCGCGAACGTGCTGGTCGATGTGTCGAACTCGCCGTCGTTCGCCGACGACGACGTGATGAACTTCTTCAAGACCGCGACCACCAACCTGGTGTCCGCCGCGGAGAACGCGGGCGTCGGGCACTACGTCGCGCTGTCCGTGGTCGGCGTCGACCGGCAGCCCGAGGTCGGCTACTTCCGGGCCAAGGTCGAGCAGGAGCGGCTGATCCGCGAGTCCGGCCTGCCGTATTCGATCGTGCGTGCCACCCAGTTCTTCGAGTTCGCCGGCGGCGTCGCGGACACCTCGATGGTCGACGGCGCGGTGCACCTCCCCGACGCGGGTGTGCAGCCGATGGCCGCCGACGACGTGGCCGCCGCCGTCGGGCGGACCGCGGCGGGCGAACCCGTGAACGGCATCAGGGAGGTCGGCGGGCCCGAGGTGTTCGGCCTCGACGGCTGGATCCGCACCGTGCTGGTCGCGCGGTCCGACCCCCGCACGGTGGTCACCGACCCCAAGGCGCCGTACTTCGGCGCGGTGCCCGGCAAGGAGGACCTCCTGCCCGGCCCCGGCGCCACCCTCGCCACCACGACCCTGGGGGATTGGCTGGCTCGCCAACCCAAGGCGTGACCAGCCTCCGGCGCCACCCACTGCCCAAACCCGTCCAGGGTGGCGCCGGACCCACCAATCCCAGCCACGCAGGCGTGTATCGAAAGCGCCGGTCACAGCCACCCGTTGCTCTGAGGCAGAGGTAAACCGCTACTTCAGCGGTGGATGTGGCGAGTACGGTGTCGCTGCGGGCCGGTGATCGCTGCAGCGGCGGCTTACGGAGACAGACGCGCGGACACGAAGGAGCGAATAGTGCCAAGCGCCGAACTGCGAGGGGTGACTCTGGACTGTGCCGACCCGCAGACGCTGGCGGGCTTCTACGGTGCACTGACCGGGATGCGCGAGCTCTTCAGTACGGCCGAGTACGTCGCTCTGTCGGACGACTCCGGCTGTGATCTGGGATTCCAGCGGGTTGACGGATACCGGGCTCCGCAGTGGCCGGGTCAGGACGTGCCACAACAGTTCCACCTGGATTTCCGCGCTGACGACCTCGACGCGATGGAAGAGCTGGTGCTGCAACTCGGCGCGGCCAAACCGGACCACCAGCCCGGCGACGGACGCTGGCGGGTATTCCTGGATCCGGCCGGCCATCCCTTCTGCCTGACGTCTTCCTGACATCACCGGCATGACAGGTGTCCTCCGTCAGACGCTAGTGCCGTCCCGCTGCCAGCGCCGGAACAGGTCGTCCACCCGGCCCCTGGGCCCGTACCGCTCCGGCAACATCCCGCCACGGTGTCCGCGTCCGCCACCGTATGCCGTCGACCAGCTGCCGCCTGGCCATATCGGCGGCCGGCCCGGCTGCGCGCCCATCGGCAACAACGGCTCCAGCCGGGCCAACTGCGCATCCGCCAGATCTCCGCGTGCCACAGGACAAGATCATCCCACCTCAAGATCTACTTCCGTTACACGCCCTGGACTGGCCTTGGGGCCGCCGCCGGGAGTGGTGGGCGATGTCTGTTGGGGCGAAGGGGTTTTAGGAAAAGCTGGATGTGGGGTCGTTGGGTTTGAGGCATTCGGCGCCGTTGCAGGGGTGGGCGACGGTGGTCTGGTGGGTGGTGGCGCATCCGAAAGGGACTGTGGTCCCATGGCCGCCGGGATCGCTGCCCGGGCGGCACCGCCGCGGCGGCGAACTCTTCACGTACCGTCCGGTAAGCGGCCGGGTGTGGGGGTCGGTTGGTGCTTCCACGCGCGGGAGTTCGGGCTGTCGCCGAGGGGTCAGGCGGCCGAACGGCCCAACTGACACGCAAGTCCTAAGACAATCGTGTCATCGGGAAGTTGACCAGGGACTATAACCGGTTTCATTATTGCCCGGCACTACCGGTTGACCCTGCCTTTACCGACCGCCTTCTCTTGGAGTGACAAGAGCCCCGCCGCACCGGCCGGGCCCTATTCGTCTGCTGTTTTTCGGCCGGACGCGAAGGCCGGAAACCCTCCCGAATCCCTGCATTGATCATCCACACGGGAGCGAGCAATGCGATTCACCCTGCGCCGGGCCGGACTGAGGCGATCCCTCTTATCGGCCCTCGCCGCTTCAACAGCCATCGCCGTTGTCGCCACCGCCAACTCCGCCCAGGCGGATGACGGTGGCGTCTCCGATCCGCCGATCCTCGGCATCTGGGAGGCGCAAAGCCTCAACGGTGTCAACAACAACCCCTTCGTCTCCTCCGCGGGCAGCGCCGGCACGAGATACCTGCGGATCGGTTCGGCCCGGTACGCCGACGGGGCGAGCCAGATGGTCTCCGGGCCCAACGCCCGGGCCGTGTCCAACCGGATCTTCAACGACATCAACATCAACGTGTTCTCCGAGCGCGGCGTCACCCAGTGGGGCAACGTGTGGGGCCAGTTCGTGGACCACAACATCGGTCACCGCGACGAGGCCGGGACCGCCGCGGACATTCCCTTCAACGCCGCCGACCCGATGGAGTCGTTCCGCAACACCCTTGGCGTGGTCCCGTTCAACCGCTCGGTCCCCGCGCCGGGCACCGGTGTGAACAACGCCAGGCAGCACCTCAACACCGAGAACTCCTTCCTGGACGCCGAAGCGGTGTACGGGACGAGCGACGCGCGGCTGGACTGGCTGCGCACCGGCTCACTGGACGGCAACCCGGACAACAACGCCGGAACCTTGTTGCTGCCCAACAACTATCTGCCCCGGGCGACGCAGCGCGGCAACCCGTCGGCGGCCCCGGTCATGGCAGTGGACGGGCGGCTGCTGGCCACCCCGGGCAAGGCCGTCGTGGCAGGCGACGTCCGAGCCAACGAGCAGGCACTGCTGACCTCAGTGCAGACGCTGTTCGCCCGCGAGCACAACAGGATCGTCGCCGCGCTGCCGAGCAGTGTGTCGCAGCAGGACAAGTTCCAGATCGCCCGCGCGGCGGTGATCGCGGAGATCCAGTACATCACGTACAACGAGTTCCTCCCGGCGATGGGCGTCTCGCTGCCGTCCTATCGCGGCTATGACCCCGGCGTGGATCCGTCGACAGCGCACGAGTTCGCGACCGTCGGTTACCGCGCGCACAGCATCATCCACGGCGAGATGGAGACCGAGACCAACATCAGCCGCTACTCGCAGGCCACCCTCGACGCGCTCAAGAAGATGGGTGTCGAGGTCGAACCGGACGGCGCCAACGTGACCATCGCCGTTCCGGACAACCTGCTGTTCTTCAACCCGGACCTGGTGGAGCAGATCCAGCTCGGCCCGATCATGGCCGGCATCACCGGCGAGTCGGGCTACCGCAACGACGAGACGATCGACAACCAGCTGCGCAGCATCCTGTTCCGGATCCCCACATCCAGCAACCCGGACTGCCTGGACGGTCCCACCCTGCCCGAGTGCTTCAGCGGCGTGGTGGACCTGGGCGCGATCGACCTGCAGCGCGGTCGCGACCACGGAATGCCGTCGTACAACCAGATGCGCAACGCCTACGGCCTGTCGTCCAAGACGTCGTTCACGGCGATCACCGGTGAGGCAACGGATGCGTTCCCGCGTGACCCGTTGCTGACCCCTGGCAACGAGATCAACGACCCGAACTGTCTCGATGTCATCGCCCTGTTCGACATCAACGGAAACCCGACGACCGTTGAAGCCGACAACGCCACCCGCGTCGTCCGGCGGTGCACAGTGGCCGCGCGGCTCAAGGCCCTCTACGGTTCGGTGTCCAATGTGGACGCCTTCACCGGGATGATGGCCGAGAAGCACGTGTCCGGCACGGAAATGGGCGAGCTGCAGCTCGCCACCTGGCAGGACCAGTTCGGCGCCGCGCGTGACGGCGACCGGTTCTTCTACCTCAACGACCCGCTGCAGAGCTACATCCGCAGCAACTTCGGCATCGACTCGCGCCGGACGCTGGCGCAGGTGATCGCGGCCAACACCGACATCCCGGCGAGCCAGTTGCCGGCCAACGTGTTCCGCATCCCCGGCGCCCCCAACGTCGGCGCCGGCTCGGCAGACGCGGCGGAAGCCGTTGCCGCCCAGCCGGATGCCACCGTCGCGGCGAGCAGCAGCAGCCTGACTCGCCATGACTCACGCACTCCGCTGCCCGCCAAGCAGGCCTCACCACCGGCCATCACCGGCCTCTACCCGGGTGCCCGGCAGTTGCACCGGCGCCGCTCCATCGCCTAGCAACCTCCATCGCCCAGCAACACAGTGCTGGTGCCGCGTTCGCCGCGGCGCCAGCACTGCCCTGCCCTCGGGAGGCCACGTCATGACTTCCGGCAAAGAAACCCGTCCGTGGCTCGTACTTTCCGTGCTGTGCCTCGGCTTCTTCATGGTCCTGCTGGACACCACGATCGTGAACATCGCCCTGCCCCAGATCACCGTCGGTCTCAACGCGACACTCGACCAGGTCCTGTGGATCGTCAACGCGTACACCTTGATCTACGCCACATTGCTCGTCACCGGCGGGCGGCTCGGCGACATGTACGGCACGAAACGGCTTTTCCTGATCGGCATCGTGGTGTTCACCGCCACGTCCGCGATCTGCGGCGCCGCCCAGTCCCCCGCCCAGCTGATCGCGGCCCGCGCGCTGCAAGGAGTCGGCGGTGCGCTCCTCACACCACAGACACTGGCCATCATCACCGTGACGTTCCCCGAGAACCGGCGCGGTGCCGCGTACGGCATCTGGGGCGGCGTAGCCGGTCTGGCCACCATCGCCGGGCCGGTGTTCGGCGGCCTGCTGGTGACGAGCCTGAACTGGCGCTGGGTCTTCTACGTCAACCTGCCGATCGGCCTCGCCGCGCTCACCCTCGCCGTGCTTCACCTGCCCGGACTCGACGACCGCCGGCCGTCCCGATTGGACTGGCGCGGAACCCTTCTGGTGTCACTGGGTTTGTTCCTGCTCAGCTTCGGCCTGATCGAAGGGCCGTCCCACCGCTGGGGCACGGTGTCCGGACCGGTCACGATCCCGGTGATCCTCGGCGCCGGTGTCACCGTCCTCATAGGATTCGCATGGTGGCAGCACTCCCGCCGCAACCCCGC
>CBIMJO010000133.1:0-11727 GCA_966244135.1 uncultured Actinocrispum sp.
CTGCGGTCGCGCCTGCTGTCTGGCGGCTGTGTGGCGCGACCGCACCACGAACGCCCCGCGTCCTCGCGCCCCGTGGGCTGGCGCGGGTCCGCGAGGGCCGGAGCGCCGTGATCCGAACAGGTGGGGTGGTCATGGCGTTGCGGGCACTCGGGTGGTGGTCGTGGTGACCGCCGTGGTGTCCCGCCTGCCGCGTCGCGTGATGCGCAACTACACGACGCTGCAACGGCGTGGTCGTGGGTGCGTGCGCTGTTATATGCCGTTCACGTCGGACGCTGACCGTGTGCCCGTCCGGGCGGAGTTGACCGTTGACTTCGAAGCGTTCGAGTGCCGCGCCGTCCAGCGGTGCGCCCGCCTGCGGAACGCCGTGCACAGCAACGGCAACGGCCCGTTAGGCCCCCTCAACGTTGGGCCTGTGGCGTGCCCACCACCCGCCATAGGCCCAGCCCCCCATGAGACCCCCGGTGCGTCATACGGGGCACACCGGTAAGGCGACTGTGACCCCGGTCCACCATCCATTCACGATGGTGGATCGGTCGAGCGTTCTACGCGTGTCCCCGCCCCGGCGCCACAGTCGACAAACCCAGAACCGAAAACACACTGACCGAAGTGGACAGAAGCGCATGCCACGACCCGGAAAAGTTGATGAGTTCGCCATCCTCAAGCGGTTCTATGCCACCGCGCACCGGTTCGAGACAGCCACGGCCGCTCTGGAGGATGTTGCCGAACACCTCGGGATCTCGCGTGGGGTCTGTCGCCGGGTATTGCTCGCCCATGGCGTGTGCTTCGGCAAGCGGGACGTGGTGGATATGGCCGCACGTGATCATACGGTGCGGCGTGTCCTCATGGCGTTGAGTATCAAGGGTTCCATGGGCGCCAAGGACATTGAGCGGCTGCCCGGATGTTCGGACAGCCGCCCCTACATACAGCATCTGTTGCGTGAGCGCTATCTGTCGATGACCCGCAACGGCAAGCGGCGTGTCTATGCCCTCACCGAACACGGGCAGAGGCTTGTCACGGAAGCCGACGAGCTGTACGTGGCGCGGCAACCGGATGTTCTCGCGGCGCGACGCGACGCGGGAGACTCCATCAAGGACATAGCGCGAGACGTGGGATTGTCGGTGCGCACCGTACAGGAGCGCATGCAGGCCCGCCGCCGGAGGGATGACGCGCATGTCATGGGATGAGTTCCGGCCCACGCCGTCCAGCGAACAGGCACAGGGGCATGCGTGCCGCCACTGTGGACACGTTTTCATGCGCGGCGAACAGACCTATCCGGTAGACAGTTCGGTGGGCGCCTCATTTCGCCGCTGTGCCGATGTAGTTGGCTGTCTGGCCAGGCGCTTCCGCCGATCCATGCCGCACGCCTCATGAGGTGCTCTGACGGCGAACGGCTGGTGCGGTTCATGGTGCTCGTGCTGGTGGTTGTCGGTGCGTTGTGCGCGCTGGCGGTAGCGGTTTCCGCCAGAGGTCACGAGTCGCCGGCCCCGGCCGAATGGACCCCGTGCAGCGGCTTTCCCATAGACCTGACGTGTTACCTGCATCGAACGAGGTAGTTCACCCGATGACGCCACGCAAGGGCAAGACGCCCACAGAGATCAACGACATGGTGCACCTGTACATGGAACGGCGGTGGTCCATCCGGCGCATCGCGCAACGGCATGACCTGTCATACCAAGGGGTCCGTATGCACCTACTTGCCGCGGGGACGCAGCTCAGGGCACCGGGCTGTGCATCACACGTCCAGGACACTGGCGAGTTGGCGGCGCAGGAACACACCATGCGACGTGCCTTGGTTGCCCTGCGGGGTAACGGAACCATGTACGAGACACAGCTGGTTGCCATTTCGGGGACTCGAAGTGTCCGCGATTACCTACGGCGACTGGCCGACGAGGGGCACGTGACCATGGAGAAGGGACCCGACAGACGGTGTCGCTATTGGACCCTGACGCCCCAAGGTCACGCGTTGCTCACTACCGCCGACATCCTTTACGACGCAAGGCAACCCGCCATGCTGGCCGCCCGGCGCGACAACGGCGAGTCCACCAGCTCCATTGCCCGTGACGTTGGCCTGTCCGAAGCGATGGTGATCAAACGCCTAGAGGAGCATGACGTGCATAGTCCAAGGTGGCCGTGACAAATGACAACATCCAGAGGCAGAGTCGTTGACGCGGAAGCCGCAATCACGATGTACAAGACCGGGGCTTCGATCCGATCGGTCGCGGCAGAGTTTGACATGCCGTTTCAGACGGTGCGGCAAATGTTGCTGTACAACGGTGTTCCGTTCCACCGGCGGGATCGTTCCGGCGAGGAAACCACACTCGAAGTAGCGGCATCCGAGCACGACATACGGCGCATCCTGGTGGCGTTGCGGGACAAAGGACCTATGACGGTAGGACAGGTGCGGCAGTTAGACCCTCCACGTAAGGACCGCGGCGTGTACCTGCAACGCCTGGTCCGCGAGGGGTACCTGTCCGTTCGCCGGACGGGGCAGATGCGTACCCACACGCTCACCGGTGCCGGGCTGACGATGTTGACGGAAGCCGACGCGCTCTATCAACGTAGGCAGCCGGCCGCCTTAGCGGCGAGATACGCAAACGGAGAAACCCAAGTGGCTATTGCGAAAAGCGTTCGCCTGTCAGTCAATGAGGTGTACGCGCGCATCCGAAGCGTGCGCGAGTCCACATGAGACGACCATGCGGTCACCAGCCCTCTGCGACTACTACCGCACAGGGATCGGCCAAAAATTCCATTGGCAGACCACACCCTTAACGCGTGCTCCTCGCAGAGGCCCAATCCCTGTGAGGGGCACGCCGAACACGGATCCGACCCCCGTGCGGGTCGGTCCACCCATAGTCGCGAAAGGATGGTGATGCCATAACGCGCGCCCGCGGCCCCCGCTGCACCATATCCACATACGTTGACGCTGGGTTGAACCAAAGCCAAGTTTGAACCGGGCAGTCGACCATCAGCGGGGGCCGCGCCGCGCTCAAGGTGGGCGGAAAAAGTAAATAGCCTCATGCCGGATGACGCATGCGGACAATGTGGCGACGACAAGGGCCGCATGACAAATGGAGGCCCGAACGAGTCCGCGGGAAGCTGGCCCGGCAATGACATGAACCGGGAGGGGACATGCCCGGCGAATTCGAGGATGGTGGTATTGCTTGTGCGTAAGACGCTATCTGGATATGTGATCACGTGGCTATAGACGACCTCAGCGACGATGAATTCATCGTGATCGTAAACAAAACTGTGGGTGCGGTCTTGAAACAGGCACGCACCGAAAAGGGGTGGACACGAGAAGAGATGCGGCAAGCGATGCGTTTGGTGCGCGCCCGTTCAGTCCAGACGGTTTTCAATCAGGAGACCGGTATTCGGTCCATGATGGTCGCCCAATTCATTGATAGGTGCTGGGCGTTGGGTGTATCGCCACCCGATATGCTACAGCAAGTGGTGCAGCGGGTAGACCTTGAACTAGCCGGCATTACGGTTGATCTTCTCGGTATGGTCCGCAATGCAAATCTTGTCGCATTGCGCCGCTGGGCCGAGACGCAACTGGCCCACAACCCTGACATGCACATGGTATGGCTGTCGCCGTCCCGCATTCAAGACATGGCCGCCCTGGCGGGGTTCACGCCAGACGAGATACATCAACGATTGGCCCCGTTCACGGCGCCACCCCGGACAGACAAGCACTACGAATAGTTCAGACTGTGAGGCGAAGTCACAGCGCAGCCGCAATATGAGCGCACTGCCGTTGGCGCCATGCCGGCGGCTCAGCGGCTGACCGTGTCAAGCCGTGCGTCGGTGCCATTTCGGTTAACCGGTGGCCGGGCCCGCGCCGATAGGTCTGCCGCTGGCCGCAGAGACCGCACGTACTCGTCCTTCGGGCGCACGTGTCGAAACGTGCTCCTATACACCCAGAAACGGCAAGGGGTCACGTGCCGCTGCTCGAAACTAACCCGCTTACGGAGAAGCAAGTCAGGGACATCGTCAACAGATACAACGGAACAGGGGACTCCATAAGAGCTGTGGCAAAGCGGTACGGTCTGTCGTACCACCGGTGCCGCGCCGTTCTGTTCGCAAACGGCGCGTTAATTCGACTCAACGCCAGTCCCGGTCGAAAAAAGAACCGCAAAATAGCCGAGCTGTCGGATCTGGCCGCGCGAGATCACGCCATACGGCGAGTATTGATTGCGCTGCGGGACAATAAACGAATGTACCTCAAGCAAATAACTCGATTGCCGGGCTGCACGGGCGCCCATTATCAGGTGGAGCAACTTCTCCGTGAGGGCTACCTCACTGAGACGGAAACGACCGAAGGGCGCTTGCGGTACCGATACCTACAGCTGTCGCCAGAGGGGGAACGGCTGCTGGTTCGCGCCGATGGTCTGTACCAGTTGCGTCAACCGGGAGCCCTAGCGGCCAGACACGACCAGGGTGAGTCCTTTACGGCGCTCGCTGCCGCGGTGAACTTGTCCCGTGTCGAAGTCGCCAAACGCGTGCATGCATACAACGGGGGATCGGCGATCCAGACAGAACCGGTCATGTAGCCGGCGTCCCGTCGGTGGCGTCGTGGCCCGCGACGAACCGCGTGTGGTCAGCCTGGTTCGGCGGGTCGCTGGATCGGGGTCAGTGGGTAGGTCAGTTGGGTGTCGTGGGCGCTGCGGCGGGTTTCTTCCAGCAGCAGGGGGCGGCCTTCGGGGTCGGTGGTGGTGCGTCGGGTGATTAGTACCGGGCTTCCGGGTGGGACGCGCAGGGTGGTGGTGTCGTCGGGGGCGGGGATGGTGGCGCGGACGGTTTCGGCCCATCGCAACGTGATTCCGGCGGTGGTGAGGACGGCGTAGAGGTCGTCGGGGGTGCGGAACGGGTTGTCGGCCAGTGCGGCCACCCGGGTACAGGTGGACATCGGGATGTAGGTGCGGTGGGTCATCCGCCGGTTGGTCGTGCTCCCGGGTGTGTCGGCTGTGGACAGCAGCCGGTCGTGCACGAACAGCGGGGTGTGTTCCGGCACCCCGAGGGCCAAGGCGAGATCCACGGTGGCGTTGGTGCGGTAGGTGCCGGGCGTCTCGACGTCGTGCCACCCGGCGGTGTCCGCGTCGGTGAACGCCTCGGCGCCGCCGGGCTGGGGGTGGGTCCACACGGCGCGGGTGTCGGTGTGCGCGGCGCGGTCGGCGCGGGGGCGCACGTAGGAGCCTTTGCCGTCGACGACCTCGATCAGCCCGTCGCCGGCCAGGCGCCGGATGGCTTCCCTCACGGTGTAGCGCGACAGGCCGTAGTGCTGCATCAGGCTGGCCTCGCTGGGCAGCCATGCCCCGGGTGTCAGGGTGCCGTTACCGATCTGTTCGCGGATGTCCGCGAGAACGGGCTCGTACTTGCCGGTTCCTGTCTTGGCCATCGCAGCTCATAGCTCCCTCGGTCTGGTCCGCCGCGCGTGTCATGGGGTCTCGTGTGTCCGTGGACTGAGTGTCTGTGTGTTGTCGCGTCTCGGGCGGTCTGGTGTGTCTGTCGTGTCTGGCTGCCTCTCATGTGTATCACCTATCGAACAGGTAGTCCACACCTTGTTACCCGGGTGTGGCATACGTCGCCGATCGAGTGTAACGTGTGTGACGACCTATCCGATAGGTCGTCACGCAGCTAGTTGGGCGGTGCCAGCCGTCCACCGACGAGAGGACATCAATACCAGTGGAGACCTGGGAAAAGTTTCAGGCCAGGCTGTTTCATCTCGGCTATCTCGCCGAGGAGTTGCCGACGTTCGCTGCCACGCCCGGCGGGGCGTGGCTGTACCGGCAGATCGCCGGGGAAGCCGCCGTGGTGGCGCAGATCGCCGCCGAGTACGTCGCCGAAGCCGAACGAGCCGCCCTCGCCACCCCGCCCGTTGCCGGGCCGACGACAGGGAACAGCAGGCCGGACCCCTTTACCGACGCACGCAACGCCGAGACCAGCACGGCGGGATCGAGCGGGGCGACGGCCCGAACCTGTCAGGTGGAGTTGACGGCCGATGAACATTGACACCCGCACCGGCATGTTCACCCCGACCGTCACGGGCTTGACCGACGTGCAGGCGGACGGCTTGGCGTGCGTGGCCTGCGGCGCGGACTATCTGCGCGTGCGGGTCGCGCACCGACCGGCGGGCCGGTCGGTGACCGGCTCCCAGGTGTTCGTGTGTTCGCCGGCATGTCCCACGCCGGACGGGGCCGCGGCCGGGGATACCGCTGTTCGCTCGGTGAGCGGCGGTGGCCGATGAATGCGGGCCGGAACACGTCGCGTCCCGGCCCGGTGCGACGAGCCGGGGCTGTGGTGGCGCGGGTGACCACACGGGCGTGTGTGGGCCTGTGGTGGCAACTGGCCGATGCGTGGGCCGAGGCCGGGATGCCCGAGGCCCTCGACGCGATCACACAGGCCAAAGCCGCGCAGGTGGCCGCCGAGACCGGGGAGACCCGACCCGAGCGGCTCAGGCACCTAGAGCAACGGTGCCGACGCCGGACGGTCCGGGAGTTGTGGGCCTGTGCCGCTGTGTTGACGGTGGCCGTGGTGGGCGGGTTGTGGCTGGCCGATGGCCCGCCCGTGGGTTTGGTGGCCGCGTTGGCGATCGGGGCCGGCATGGCCGCCGTGGGGCGACGCTGCGATCGTGCGGTGTTGCCGCTGGGTGCCCTGTCCGCTCCGGCGCAGGTGGCCGACCACGTCATGCGGACGTTGACCGCGCACGGCATGCCGGTACGGCTGGTCGGGCCGGCCGTGGACACCCCGGCAGGCTGGGACGTGCTGGTGATCCTGCGCGGCGAGGATCCCACCCCCGTGCGCGTGAGCACCACTGGCCGCCAGGTCGTGGTGGATCTGCCGACCGGGACGGTCCGCTTGGCCGTCACGCCCTTCCACAGCGGCCGTGATGGTCACGACTCGTCGGGAGGGCGCCGATGACCGTGCACCTGGCACTGTGGCAGCTGCTCACCGGAGCGGGGCTGCTGCTGGCGTTGGTCATGGTGTGGCGCGGGACTGTCCGCCGCCGCCGTGCGGTGGCCGATGCGGCTCGCGCCAGTGCTCGGCTGGTCTCGCTGGCCGGGCGAGTGACCGTGACAGGTGGGGTGCTGCTCGCCGCGCAATGGGTGGTGATCGCGCACCCGGGCGACACCGTGTTGTTGCTCGTGGTGCTCGCCGTGCCCGATCTGCTGGCCGGACACGTGCTGGTCCGGGCGTTGACGGTGACCACCCTTGACCCGACCCGGGGCAAAGGGGGCCGCCGTTGACGGTCAATCCTGCTGCGCAGCACGGAAAAACCGTACGCGTGGGGGCTCCCGCGGCCGTCTCCGAACAGCACCCGATGCGGGCCAGAGTGGACACTCCGCAGGGGACCGCTCGGGCACGACGACTCGCGCGGGACGCCGCCGAGGCGGCCGAGGCACGCGCGTACCTGACCCACCCGGATGTGGTGGCGTTGCGGATCGAACAGGTACGCGCGCAGGTGGACCGGTTGTGCTGGGCGGGCATCGTGCTCGGGCTGTCGTTCACCATGGCCAACGTTCAGCAGTTCGCCGCCGCCGGAGCGGCGGTGTGGTCGCTGCCGTGGCTGGCCGCGTGGCTGCTGGACCCGATGGTGTCCCTGGTGTTGCTGGCGATCCTGCGCGCCGAGCAGGTCACCGCCCGCTACCAGGTCCACACCGGACACTGGGTCCGGCGCGCGAAATGGTTCACCCTCGCGGCCACCTACGTGATGAACACCTGGGCCTCCTATGCCGCCGGGTCCCTCTCGGGGATCGTGCTGCACTCGGTGCCCCCGCTGGTGGTGTTCGTGGCCGCCGAGGCCATCACGGACCTGCGCGACAAGCTGACCGAGACGGTCACCGCAGCGTTCACCGCCATGTCCACCAATGCGTCCGGGACAGCCGAGGCTTCCACGGACACGGCCGTGAACACCGTGCCCTCCACACCCGTTCACCCATCCGAGGCAGAGCAACAAACCGAGTCAACGAGGCGCCAGCAGTCACCCCGGCGGCGCCGGTTGTTCGCGGACTACCTGGCCGACGCCCGCGCCGCGTGGACACCGGAGGTCCAGGTCACCCCCGCGTGGGTGCGTCACGTGACGGGCTGCTCGCGGGGACTGTCGTCCCGGCTGGCCGCCGCGCTCACCACCGAAACAGGCCCGGCCCCGGCCGGTGACACGCCGAGCAATCGGGGGGTGCGGCGATGACCGACACGCCCCACGCTCCGTCACCCGGCCCGACCGGCCAGCCGCCCACCGAACCCGCGAACCGCGCCGTGAACGAGGTCGTGAACGCGGGCAGCCGCCCAGGAACGTCACCCGTTCACGCCGCGCCCACCGACGTGGTGCGAGCCGATCCCGTGTACGACGCCGAATTGGTCAACGACATCACCGCGCCTGGCGCCGCGCCCACACGTACGCGGTGGCCCCGGCGACTGGTGTGGTGGTGGCAGCGCAGCCCACGCGTGCCCCGCGCACTCAAGAGCCGCACCGCCGCAACGTATGCGGCGCGGGATCTGGCCGTCCGAGTGGTGCTCTGGCCGTGGCGCTACCCGCGCGCGGTGCTCCGGGGCGGGGTCCTCGCCTGGCGGGCCTGGCGACGGTGGCTCACGGTGCAGGACTACCGGCAGGCGGCCGAGCAGTCCGAGAAACTCGCGGACAAGTTCACCGAAATCCGTGCCCTGTCGTTGTTCCGCTGGAAAGTCACCGCCTCCATGGGCACAGCCGGCATGGTCGCGGGCTGGATCGCCGATCTGGTCTACGGGCCGCCGGCCCTGTGGCTGACCGGCGTGCTGGCCTCGGCCGTGCTGGCGATCATCGGGCGCCACAAAGACGGCACGCCCGGCCGTAAAGCGGTGCTGGCAGGGCCGCGCTCGCTGACCTGGACCATGGACCCACAAGTCCTGGTGGACGCGTTCCGGGACGCCAAACTCATCGGCAAGGACGAAACACTGCGCCTGGTCGAACGCGCCCGCCGGGTCGGCGAGGGGTGGGCGATCACCGTGGATCTGCCCGCCACCCGCAAGGCCGCCGACGTGATCAAACACCGGGACGCGCTCGCGTCCGCGCTCGCGGTCGACGAGGTCCAACTCATCGTCGAACGGGTACGCGGCCGAGGCGGGCACGCCGGACGGGTGTTTCTGTGGGTGGCCGACGAGGACCCCTACTCCGGTCCGCCGCTGCGCTCGCCGCTGCTGGACGTGGAGTGGTGGGACGCGTGGCGTCCGGCGCCGTTCGGGCAGGACGCCCGGCAACGCCGGATCGATCTGCCGTTGGTGTGGACCTCGCTGCTGGTGGGCGCGATCCCGAGGCAGGGCAAGACCTTCGCGATCCGGCTCCCGGCCGCCGGGCTGATTCTCGACCCGTACACGCGGCTGTATGTCTTCGATGGCAAGGGCGGCAAGGACTGGGACGCCGCCGAACAGGTCGCCTACCGGTTCGTGCGCGGCGACGAGCCATCGCACGCCTACGCGGTGCGGGACCATCTGGCCGAACTGGTGGCAGAAGTCCAATCCCGGTTCGCGCGCATGGCCACATTGGACGACGAGACCTGCCCGGAATCGAAGATCACACCGGCCATCTCACGCGATGCGGATCTCGGGATGCCGATCACCGCGGTGATCATCGACGAGGTGCACGTGTTCCTGGAAAACCCGGAGCGCGTCCAGGTCGGCGGCAAGAAAACCACCCTCGGCGACTACATCGCCGACCTACTGACCTACCTGGTACGCAAAGGACCGGCGGCCGGAATCGTGGTCATCCTGGCCACCCAACGCCCGGACTCCACCACCATCCCCTCCCGCCTGCGCGCCGTGCTCGGCTCCCGCTTCGCCCTGCGGGTGATGGACTGGCGCGACTCCAACATCGTGCTGGGCGAGCAAATGAACACGCGCGGGTTCGACGCCTCCACCCTGCTGCCCTCCCACAAAGGAGTGGGCATCCTGCGCCCGGACGGCGAAACCGACGCCGGGACGGACGTGCTGGCCATGACCGTCCGCACCTTCTACATGCCCAACACCGAATGGCGACAGGTATGCGCACGCGGTCGCACATTGCGAGAAGCGGCCGGAACCCTGGCCGGGCACGCGGCAGGTGACCACACCACGCCACAGATCGACCCCGCGACCGTGGTCACAGCGTTGGGGGCCGCTGCGACCACCGATCCAACGCAGCCTGCCCAGAACCACCCGGCGCGCTTGCCCGAACCACTCGCGTCCGTTGTGGACTATCTCGGCGACGAGATCAGCGAACGAGACTTCGTGCCCACCGCCGAACTGATCCAGGCACTACAGATCGAACCAGGCCCATTCGCCCAGCAGATGCGCGACCTGGGATGCGAACCGACCCGGGATCGAGTACCAGCCCAGAACGGCGCGATGCGCCAGGTACGCGGCTACCGCACCGCCGACATCCACACAGCCATCGACAAAGCGGGAGGTGATGTCCGATGAGAACGCCAATCGCTGTCACAGCGCACCCCGCCAAGCGTCACAGCGTGACACCCAACCCGTCACGCCGTCACACCCACCGTGACACCCATACGTCTCATCTGACCAGCATAAACAATCTCCGTGACGGGCGTGACACCTCACCGCGAACCCGTCACAACCGCCGTCTACCACCGACGAAAGGACCACATCCGACACACAACCAACGACCCAGCACAACCAGACACCAACTGTCGAACCGATCACCAACCTGATCAGTGCGGCCATCGGACTGTTCACCTAGCCCAGGCCGACCCCGAACACCCAGAGATCCACGAGCCTCAAGGAAAGGAGGTGAGCACACCTGACCCAACCAGCACAACACACCGGAGCACAACCACAACAGAACAAGGATGGCGATCATGACAACGACACCCGGTCCACCATTGATCCGGAGTCATGGGACTACTGGCAACGGGCGGTCTCCGCCCTGCCACCCATGACCAATGAACAGATCGCGGCGGTAGCGGTGATCCTGCGCCGCATCGACGCACGACACCCGCACCCACCACCACCGTAACCAACCAACAACTTGCCGCCCCCAGACCCGTTTCTAGTCCCTGGGGGCGGCAAGCCATCCGTACGGCGGTCACGCCTGCCCGCGCGGCACCAGCCGCAGACGCCGCTTGTCGAACACACGCGGCCCGGGACGCTTCACATACTTGTCCAGAAACAGACTGGAATCACCCAACGCCTGGGCCAGCATCGAACGCATCTCCGACACATCACCCGCCTCCTGGGCCGCATCCCACTGCGCCTCAATCACTTCCGGCAACTGCGCGCTGGTCGGCCCTTCCGGCGATCCGGCCAACAGCCTGTCCCGCTCGACATACAACGGTGCCAGCGTCGTGACCAGCGGCTCATTCGCCCGATCGAACCCAGCCAGAGTGATCTCCCGGCGCCCCAGCCGCTCGGACAACGCCGCCTGTATCGCCTCACACTCGACGATCTCCGCCTGAACCGCGGTCAATCGCTCGTCCACCCGCGCGCGGGCCGCTTCCAACGCCGCCGCGTGCCGCGAATCCGACAACCGGGCCACCACCAGCGTGCGCAACTCCTGATCCACCGACCGCACATCGGCATTCACCCGCCCACAACCCCGGCGTTCCTTCGCGCACGTGTAATACCGCCGCCGAATGCCGGTTCCTTTGTAGAAGCCCTCACCCTTGCGGGCAGACATCCGAGCACCGCACTCACCACAGCGCATGATCCCAGTCCCGACATAACCGGGGCCGACCTCACCGGCCACCCGACCCCGGCGAC
>CBIMJO010000134.1:0-11658 GCA_966244135.1 uncultured Actinocrispum sp.
CGGCGAAACCATCCGAGTCTTCACCAGAACCCCCACCCACCTGGGCTTCGAGGAGTACAACACCGCGACGCAGATCGCGGTCTCCCACCACTACTGGGTGATAGACGGCGAACTCAAGACCTTCGCGTCCCCCCACAGATACCTCTGGCCCGCCGAACTGGACCTGATGGCCCGCCTCGCCGGCCTGACCCTGCGCGAACGCTGGACCGACTGGCACCAAACCCCCGTCACCCCCCAAAGCCAAGCCCACATCTCCGTCTACCAAAAACCACCCTCCCCCTGAACCCACACCCCCACTCGCCACACCCAACCCACAGCAGCGCGAGTTCTGGCCGCACCACCCGGTGGCAGCGTGAGCTTCCGCCGACACCCCAACCAAGGCCGCCGGTAGACAGGCCCCGCTGCGCTTCCAGACCACAGCCCACCCTGCCTGAGCGACCGCGGACCGAGCCGCTGCCCAAGCATCGGCCCCCGAGCGTCGCTGAGCTTGGGTTAGCCGTTCTGGTCGGTGTGTGGGTTGCGTGCGGTGGTTGCAGTGCTCTGCTTGTGTTTCCTCCTGCCTGTTCTGGTGACGCTGTAGACGTCGTGCCGGGATGCGGGACGGTTGTTGGCCACTCCGTGGCGCGGTTGGGACCGGGCCTGGAGGCTTCGGGACACCGGCCGGGCAGGCGGTGTGCGGGCGGCGTCCCGAAACCCGCAGCGCACTCGAGCTGGGACCATTCGTTGTGGGAGTGCAGGTTTCTCCTTGAACGGCGCAGATCGGCCACGAGACTGCGGGTGAGCCGCAGGTGGGTGGCCGAGCGGCTCGCCACTCAGCCGAGTATTCAGCCAGGCCTGGTCTCCGTGCATAGCGCAGGTCGAGTCTGGCCGCGCGACTCGTTGATGGGTCGAGGATTGCCCGAGGCAAGACGAGGCCGATCACCTGTCCGAGGACACGCGACAAATCTGGCCAGCAGGCTCGCTCGTCCGACCGAGAATCAACACAGCGCCCTGGAATGCCCTGTCAGTACCGCCAGGAGCGCCGACGGGGTGCGGCGGTCGCTGGAGCAGAGCCTGCGGCGGCCCATGCGTGATCTCGGTGTCTCCGGGCCACTCGCCGCTCGAACCGTGGTTGTGCCCTCGCCCGGTACCTCCCGAGGACTGCGGCCCATCCCCGCAGCCCATCCCCGCAGCCCATCCCCCTGGCCCATCCCCCTGGCCCATTCCCCTGGCGCATTCTCACGCCCCTACACATGCAGCCCACCGTTTGCCCATCCCCGCGCAGCCCATCCCCACGCCCCTCTGCCTGTGCCCGCTGCCCTCATGCTTTGCCCTCTGGATGCGCGCGTGAGCGTGGTCAGGCACCCATGCACCCATGCACCTGGTTGTTGTGCGCTCTGCGATGAGTTTGCGGCGGTGGGCGGGTTGTAGTGGTAACGGCTTGGAAGGGTGGATGCAATGGGGATTGTGCGGTCGGCGGATGGGACTCGGATTGCGTACAGCATTCGGTTGTTCGTGAGGTTGACGACCTCCAGGCTGTGATCGACGCGGTGGGTGGGCAGGCTGTGGTGTTCGCGATGTTCATGACCGAGGCGGCCGGGCTTCCGGCGGAGATGACGGCAGGACTGACCGGGGACCCGTTGTGGCCCAAGCTCGAAAGCGTCACCCACACGATCTCGTACGACTACGAGGTGATGGGCGGCACGCAGACGGGAGATCCGGCGTCACTCGCCAAGTACGTGGACGTGACGATCCCGGTACTCGTGCTCGACGGTGGTGAAAGTCCCTTCTACCAACGCAATGCGGCGAAAGCCTTGGCCGAGGTGCTGCCGGACGCCGAGCACCGCACACTGCCCGGCGAACACCACCAGTTCACCGCGGCGGGCTTGGCGCCGGTCATCAAGGAGTTCCTCAGCCGGACGGACTCATAACTTGAAGAAGTCCGCGAGCACCGGCCCTAACGTGTCCGGGCGCAGCAGGACGCCGTGATCGCGGCCGTCGAGCGTCGTGTACTGACCGCCGGGGATGCTCTCGGCGGTCGCCCGCGCGGTGGCGCGGAACCAGGCCGGGCTGTCCCCGCCGCTGACCAGCAGGGTGGGCGCCTTGATCGTGGCGAACCGGACCGCGGGCAGGCGCAGGCCCGGGCCGCACAAAGCGAGGTCATACGGCAAGGTGTGCGCGAGGTCGGTGTACCAGCTCCACTCTGAGGTGGCCCGTAGGGCGTCGACGTCCGACGCGGGAGCATTCGCGCCCTCGGTCAGGAACAGTGCGGCGGCGTCGCTTCGGTTGCCCTCGGCGAGTAAGGCGCGGACCCGGTCGATGAGGTCGTCGGCCGGGCGCGGCCGCTGGCCGTCCAGCACGAACGGCGGCTCATAGGCGACCACCTTCTCGACGCCGGTCAGGGCGGCCGCCGCTTCCAGGGCCAGGATCGCGCCGGAGGAGTGCCCGAACACCATCGCCGCGCCGCCGACGTGCCGGATCAGCGCCTCCAGGTCCTCGATCTCGTTGCGGACCGTCGAACCCGGCCGGTCACCGCTGCCGCCCCGGCCACGGCGGTCGTACGCGATCACGGTGAAGTCCGGCGCGAGCACCTCGGCCAGGCCGGCGGTGGTGGTCCGGTCGCTGAACGCGCCGTGGACCAGGATCACCGGCGGTCCCTGACCGAGGGCGTCGAACGCTATCGGGGTGGCGTCGATCGATGTCACCGTCTGCATGAAGTCCTCCCAGCACGAGGTCCGCTGCCCATACTTGTACTCCCGACCACCGACAACAACCGGATTCATCCCGGCTGACCTGCGATGATGAACTTCATGAGCCCACCGAGAACCGATCGGCGCCCCCGGTCGTCTAGCTGGACGTGACCGATGAGGCAGAGCTGGTGCGCAGGATCTCCCGCGGGGATCGTGCGGCCTTCGCCGAGCTGTACCGCCGCACGTCACCCTGGCTCGCGGTAAGACTCCGCCGCCGGTGCGCGGACGACCAGGTGGTCGCCGAGGTCATGCAGGAGACGTACCTGGCGGTCTGGCGCGCGGCGAGCGGCTTCGCCGGGGCCGCTGTGGACGGCAGCGCGGTCGGGTGGTTGTGGACGATCGCGTCGCACCGCCTGGTCGACGTGTTCCGGAAACAGGCCCGCCAGGCCGAACTGCGGCCCGAAACACCGCAGCACGCGCCCGCCGCCGAGGAAGAGGCGCTGGCCGGCACGGTCGGGCACGAGCTCGGCGCCGCGCTGGACACGCTGGCGCCGGAGCTGCGGGATGTGTTGCAGGCCATGGTGCTCGACGGGTTGTCGGTCCGGGAGACCTCGGTCCTGCTGGGAGTTCCGGAGGGAACAGTGAAAACGCGCGCCAGACGGGCACGATTGCTGTTGCGGGAGGCGCTGTCATGAACCACCTGTCGGGGGAGCTGGTCCGCAGGTATGCCCGCGGGGATACGGAAATACCTGCGGACCAGCTATGGGCCCTGGAGACCCACTTGGAGACCTGCGCGGACTGCAGAGAACTGCTGGCCGACAACAGCGACGACCTCAGCGATCTGCTGGCGAGCGTGTGGGCGAACGTCCAGCCGGACTCGGAACCGGCCAAGCACCGGCGACTGTCCACATGGGTCACGACGAGTGCGTTGCCCTGGCTGGGGATGACGGTTCTGGTTGCCATCCTGGCGACCGTGCTGGACTTGTTCGCGCGGGCCGGGCCGCCGCTGGTGCTCCTGCTGGCCCCGATCGCGCCGGTCCTGGGCGTCGCGGCCGCAGGGGCACGTGGCCTGGACCCGGCGTACGAGTTGATCTCGTCGACGCCGAGAGCCGGGCTGTACCTGGTGCTCCGGCGCACGGTCTCGGTTCTCGTGGTGGTGATCCCGGTGCTGGTCCTGGCCGGGCTGTCCGGGAACGTGTCACCGGCGTTGTGGTTGTTGCCCTGCTTGGCCTTCAGCGTCGGCACGTTGGTGCTCGGCGGGTGGCTCGGCATGGGGCGGGCGGCAGGCGGGCTCGCGGCCGTCTGGGCGTTGTCCGTGGTGGGACCAAGCCTTGTGCAGGACGCGCTTCCGGTTGTGCTGCAACCGGTCAGCCTGCCGTTCTGGGGCGTGGTCGTGATCATCGGCGCAGTGGTGCTGGCCGTCCGGGCCGACGCCTACGCGCGACTGGGATAAGGGGAGATCGGATGGCACGGGTGGTAGGGGCGGCGGAAACCGCGCCGACGACGTACGCCTGGCAGATCCACACCGAGGACCTGCGGGTGAAGGCCGGCCGGCGGATGGCCGTGAACGGGCTCGACCTCAAGCTCGACACCGGCGTGCACGGCGTCCTCGGGCCGAACGGGGCCGGAAAGACGACCCTGATCCGGGCGCTGGCAACGGTTCTCAAGCCCGCGGGCGGCGAGTTGAGCCTGCTCGGACGGACTCCGGGTGGGCACGACCTGAAGTCGTTGCGCCGGGAGATCGGTTATCTGCCACAGCAGTTCGGGTTCTACCCGCGGTTCACCGTGCGCGAGTTCGTCGAGTACATGGCCTGGCTCAAGGAGATGCCCAAGGCCGAGATCCCGGGCGCGGTGCAGCGGGCGATCGACCGCGCGGACCTCGCGTCACGCGCCGACGATCGGCTGAAGACGTTGTCCGGCGGGATGTTGCGGCGGGCGGGGATCGCGCAGGCGATCGTCAACGACCCGCGGATCCTGTTGCTGGACGAGCCCACCGTTGGACTGGATCCGGCGCAGCGCATGCAGTTCCGCGACCTGCTGCGGTCGCTCGCGCGCGACACATGCGTTGTGGTGTCGACGCATCTGGTCGAGGACGTGGCCACGGCTTGTGGCGATGTCGTGTTGATGAACGAGGGACGCGTTGTGTTCCAGGGGACTCCTGCCGAGCTGGCGGCCGCGGGCGACGGTTCGTATCCTGGGGACAGCCCGGCCGAACGCGGGTACTCGGCGATCCTGGGGCGGTCGCGATGAGGGTGCTGCGGATCGAGCTGCGCCGGTCGGCGGCGCTCTGGGCGGGCCTGCTCACCGTCGTGGTCAGCTTGGGGATGTTCTACTCGTTGAGCGGGCCGTGGTGGAAGGGCACGAGCGGGTGGACCGAGGAGTGGTCGACTCTCGCGCTGTGGCAACGTTGGCTGCTGCTGGAGACATGGCCGCTGGCGTTGGGGATCGGGGCGTGGCAGGGTCGCCGAGACGCTCGGTCCACAATGGACGAGTTGGCCTCCAGCACGCCCCGGCCCGCGTGGCAACGAGTGCTTCCGCTCGTCGGCGCCATGGCTCTCGGCCAGATCGCCGCGTACTTGGTGATCTTCTTCGTGGGTGGCGTCCAGGTCGCGTTCAACACCGACTACTTCCCGCTGAGCTGGATTCCGGTCGCGTCGGTGGGGGTTCTGTCGACGGTCGCCGCCGCGCTGCTGGGTATGGGCGTGGGCCGGGCTGTGCCGTCGATCGTGACTCCACCGGCGGCGGCCGCTTTGGGGTTGGCGGGCCTGATCCTGCTGATGGGCACGCCGGATGACCAGTCGAGCCTGCACGGGACCGTGTCGCAAGCGATTGCGCTGTTGTCTCCCAACCTCGGTTCCCCGCATGTGGCGTTCAGCGCGGTGACCACACAGGTGAACCTTTTGCAGGGCTTGTGGTTCCTTGGTCTGGGTGTGACTGGGTTCGCTCTGTACGCGGCCAGGAAACACAAGGAGCTTGCGCTGCTGCCGGCGCTGGCCGCGTTCGCCATCGCGCTTCCGTTGTTCCCCAACGACAGGGCCGGAGTCCTGCGCGCGGACGCCGAGGCGGTCGCCATGGTCTGCGCGGACGGCTCGCCGCGGGTCTGTGTGACGCGGGTGCACCAGGATTCGCTCGCGTCGATCGTCGGGCCCGCACGGGAAGCGCTGACCATGCTGGCGAAAATCCCCGACGCGCCAACGGCTGTCGAAGAGGACACGACTGATTTCCACACGCGTGGACCACGTCCGCAGAAGCCCGGGGTCGCGCTGGTCAGCTTCGACGACTGGCAGTTCGCCGCCCATCCCAGGGACAGCATTCTGATCGGGCCGGACACGTCCTGCGGCAGCTGGGCCCAGACGCTGCAGATGTACGCCAACCGCACGGCGGTGGTGTCCTGGCTGGAAGGCTCGTTCCGGCTGCCCTATCGCGACGGGGACAGCACGTTGCGGCCGTTGGCCGAGTCCACTTGGAACGCTCTGCGCACCTTGCCCGCCGCCGAGCAGCCCGCCAAGGCCGCCGAACTGCGCAACGGGACGTGCGCGGGATGAGATTCCTTGCGCTGTATGGACGTTCACGCAACTTTCCGGTCGCCCTCACCGTCATGGCCCTGGCCGGCTTCGGCTTCTGGGCGCTCGACCTGCCGGACATCCGCCTGCTGATCCTCACCGCCGGGCTGGGCGTCGGCGCGGCGGCAGGCGGGCTCGGCGGTCAGGACAACGACCTCGACCGGACCGCCGCCCTGAACTGGCCGATCCGCCGTGCCCTGCACGTCATCGCGATCGCGCTGCTGATGTCCGGCCTGATCATCGCCACCGACCTGGGCGTCACTTCGGTCATCGTGCGGGACTGCGCCGGTCTCACCGGCCTAGCCGCACTCGGCGCCGTCCTTTTCGGCCGTCACCTCGCGTGGGCCCCACCTCTGGCGTGGACCGTCTGGTCGGTCATCCTGCCCGTCCCCAGCGAGATCATCTCCTGGCTGCGGGAACCCTCGACGAGCCTCCCAGCCACCCTCACCGCCGCCGTCCTGGCCGCCGCCGGACTGCTCGCCTATCCCCTGTTCGGACCACGTGTCCCCTGAAAGGACGCTGCCAGAAGGGTGAACGCCCTGCCCAGCCGGCACGCCCTTCGCCAGCATGGGTTGGTGGACGAACAGGCCCTCCGGCGCGCACGGCGATCGTTGCGGCACATCGGCAGGCTGAAACCGTTCAGCCGCAGAGATGTGCTGATGGCGTCCGGTCGGCCCAGCGACGAGGTGCTGCTGATCGAATCGGGCGCGGTAAAGGTGATCCTGGCTTCGCACAACGGGTCTGAGTCGATCCTGGGTTTCTACGGTGCCGGTCAGCTGATCGGTGAGATGGGTGTGATCAGCGGCCGCCCGCGAAGTGCCAGCGTCATCGCGCATTTCCCCGGCTCGGCGACCCATGTGCCGGCCAACGCCTTCCTGCGCCTGCTCAATCGCGACCGGGACACAACGCTGCTGGTACAGGACACTCTGGAACGACGGCTGCGAATGGCCGACCACCGTACGCTCGCGCTCGCGTCGCACGACATCCCGACCCGGGTAGGCGCGCAGCTGTTGGCCTGGGGCAAGACATGCGGCGAGCGGACGCGCACCGGAATCCTCATCCGTGGCATGACACAACGAGATCTCGCACAGACGATCACGGCGTCGGTCAAGTCGGTGGAGGCCGCACTCGACGACCTACGGCGGCGCAAACTTGTCGAAACCGGGCGGATCCAGTTCGTGCTTCCCGATCCCGACCGGCTCGAGTCGACCCTCCGCACGCCTGGCTGGAGAACCGGGAAGTAGCCGCTTCTCCCGGATTTCAGGGAGACCGCCCGAAGCACGCCCACCACACTCCGAGGATCCCTTTTCTCGCCGTGGAGGCATTGATGGAACTTGTCCAGGAACACCGTGCACTGTTCGGCGTCGACGTCGCCGGTTCGGCCGGCATTCCCGGTCACCAGCGCGGCCAACTGGCCGGGGCGATGAGCGAACTGCTGCACAAGGCCATGTGGGAGACCGACATCCAGCACCCGGACGTGCTGCAGTGGGAGCACACCGGAGACGGCGCGATGCTGCTCCTTCCTGGCCGTTTCCTGGGCCTGCTGTTCGACTTGGCGGCCCGGCTGGACACGGCCATCGCCGAGCACAACCGCCACCGGCGGCCGGACCTCAAGGTGCGCATCGCCGTCGAGCTCGGTCCGGTCGGTGACACCCCTGGGTTCTACGGGCCGAGAATCAGCCACGCCCGGTTGCTGAATGCCCCGGCGTTCAAGGACTTGCTGCGCCGGTGCATGACGGAACGACCCGATGGCTCGATCAGCACCGGCATGATCGCGTCGGATCATGCCTACACCACGGCGTTCGGCGGCGACCACACCGAACTGGTTCGCCAGGCCGACTTCGCACCGGTCACAGTGCGGGAGAAGGAGTTCACCGGCAAGGCGTGGATCAAGGTGCCCGGCTTCGACGCCCGCACGATCGCCGGATTCGCCGCCCAGCAACCGGAAACGCCCGGTCCTGCGCACGCTGAACGTCCGGTGACGCATGTGACCAACCAGGTCGGCAGAGATCTTCGTGGCGGGATCCAGGCCGGGACGATCCACGGCCATGCGAGCTTCGGCGGCCGGCCATGAGTGAGATCGAACCCCAGCAGGCCGGAGAGAACGTCCCGAACGAGCCCAACTACACCCCCTGGACCACGCAGAACTCGGCCGGGCGGGACAACAACGGGGCCCAGTCCGGAAACCACTACGGCGACATCACAATCAACAACGTCGCCACCGAAGAACACGAGCTGTACCTGCGCTGTCTGACTCACACAGACCTCGACGAGATCCGCGCCGGCTTCGTCGAGCCAGGCAGGTTCCACCAAGCCGCCCGGATCCTCGAACAGAACCAAGTGGTCGTGCTCTGCGGAGCCGGCACCGGCCGGATCCATGCGGGTACCCGTCTGCTCGCCGAGCGGTTCGACGACATTGTCGTCCACGATTACGGCCAGTCCCTGGCCGACCTGCGCCCATCCGATTCGCCGGCGTCTCGCGGCTACGTGTGGGACGCGACCGACCGCGGCCTGACGAACCGCGACCTGCGCCACGCCCTCCATCTTGCCCGCGCCGGCTTGTGCCGATTCGTCATCGTGACCGACCGCCGCGAGCAGGTCCCAGATCCGGACCTGTGCGTCCGGCTCACTCCACCCGATCCAATCGAGGTGGCCTCGGCTCGCATCGGTTTGCTCACCGATGACCCCGAACTGCCTGAGAAGACCCTGCGAGGTGATCTGGCCGACCTGCTGGCGCAGCACGACCCACCGCAGAAGGCCGTACGGGCGGCGAAGTACGCCATCGAGGTCGCCGAGGGACGCTGCACGGTCACCGATGCTCGCAAGGCGCTCGCCGATGATGTCGAACTCGCCGTGGCGACCTGCTGCACCGGATGGTCGAGCCTGGAGTTCTCGACGATGCTGGCCGTCGCGTTGCTGGAGAACCGATCGGTCGAGGACGTTCTGGCCGAGGCCGCCGAGTTCGACAAGCTGGTGCGTACCGAGGAGCTCACCGAGGGCCGGAAGCTGAAGCCCCGCAAGTACTTCGCGAAGTCGGCGGGTGAGCTGCTGGCCGCGATCAAGGCCGAGACGAGAGAGAGCAGGCATCCCCGGTACGCGGGGATGCGACTGAAGACGGTCCGGTTCGAACGGCAGGACTGGGCGGCGGCGTCGCTCCGGCACGTCTGGCGCGAGTACCCGTTGATCCATGAACTGGTGGTCGGCTGGATGTTCAAGCCCTCGATGATCCACCGGTTCGGCACCGCGACACTGCGGGCGCTGTGCACGCTGACCAGCCAGATGCCCGCGACCGATCCACTGTGGCTGATCAGGCACCTCGCGATACGCAACTCCTGGGTGCAGCGTGACCTGGCGGCGCAAGCCCTCGTGCGGCTGGCGGTCGAGCACGACCTGCGCCGGATCGTCGATGAACTGCTGGATCTGTGGATCGAGCACGGCTCGGCGAACCACAAGTGGACGGCGGCGGTGGTGTTCGGATCGGCATATGGGCAACGGGATCTGCCCAACGCGCTGGACAAACTGGCCAAGATCGCGGAGACGGACAGCAAGCTCGTGCGCAACGCGGTGATCCGCGGTGTGCTCGACATGCTCAGCCGTCCGGAATGCCGCCAGGTCGCGATGAAGCGGGTGGTGGAATGGGTCGAGCGGAGCCGGCGCGGCGAAGGCACCCGTGAGGTCGGCCTGGCACTGGCGCTGTGGATCACCGGAATCGTCGAAGCCGACCATGTCGACCTGACCGGGATCGCCGAGGAGTATCTGCGCGAGGTCCGGTTCCTGATGTCCCGGATCCTGGCCGATGGGGAGTTCGGGCTGATCGCACTCGACCGTCTCGGATACCTGGCCAACCGGGCGGACTGGGACCGCTTCACCGGCGCGAGCCCGGATGACGCCGAGGAACTGGTCCGGCTGGCCACCCTCGTCGCCCCTGATCTGCGCTGGTGGGCTCGGCGACCGCACGTCGCCAAGCTCGTCCGCCGTCACCAGGCCTATGGCGGTTCGATCCGGTCCATCTTCCGGGCGGCCCGGAAGGCACAGCGCTGAAACTGTCGGTGGGCGGTCGTATGGTACCTGACATGGGCAAGGTGGACAGTGCGCTGGTGGCGGCGGCTCGGGCGGGGCTGCGGGAGCTGGCGGATCCGGTGAAGGCGCCGGACATGCAGCGGTACATGAAGTCGGACATGCCGTATCTGGGCGTGGCCAAGCCCGAGCGGAGCGGGCTGGCGAAGCGGGTGTTCGCGGAGTTCCCGTTGGCGGATGCGGGCGCGTTGGTGGATACGGCGCTGGAGTTGTGGCGGGCGGCGGAGTTCCGGGAGGAGCGGTATCTGGCCGTGGATCTGACGGGGTGGAAGGCGTATGGGAGGTGGCAGGACTCGTCGTTGGTTCCGCTGTATGAGGAGATGATCGTGACCGGGGCGTGGTGGGACTACGTCGACGAGGTGGCGATCCGGCGGATCGGGCCGTTACTGAAGGCCGAGCGGCCGAAGCTGACCAAGCTGATGCGCACGTGGTCGGTCGACGAGGATCCGTGGCGGCGGCGGACGTCGATCATCTGCCAGGTCGGGGCCAAGCTGGACACCGACACCGGCCTGCTCACCGAGACCATCGAGGCGAACATCGACGAGAAGGGGTTCTTCCTGCGCAAGGGGATCGGCTGGGCGTTGCGGGAGTACTCCAAAGTGGAGCCTGGGTGGGTGCGGGCGTTCGTGGACGCGCATCCGGGGCTGTCACCTTTGTCACGGCGGGAGGCGACCAAGTACGTGTAATCTTCGAGGTACTTCGAGATCGCTCTCCCTGGGATGGATGCCGTAGATAGGGAGGCGCACCGGTCGTCACCGGTGGCGGAGGGGCGGCGCAGTATCCGCACGCCCTCCACAAGGAGTTCTCAGTGACGAAAGTCGGCCTCGGCCTGCCACTCGACGACATCGAAGCCCTGCTCACCTGGGCTCAGCGCGCTGACGCTGGCCCGTTCAGCACGCTCGCCCTCGCGGACCGGATCGTCTACCACAACCCGGAGCCGCTGATCACACTTGCCGCCGTCGCTGGCGCGACCAGCCGCATCCGTGTTCAGACCGAGATCCTGCTCGCCCCGGCCCGCGAGACCGTCCTGCTCGCCAAGCAGGCCGCGACCCTCGACCGCATCTCCGGCGGCCGCTTCACCCTCGGCATGGGTGTCGGCATCCGCCCGGACGACTTCGAGGTCACCGGGTTCGACCACGCCACCCGCGCCGCCCGGTTCGACGAGCAACTGGCCGCCATGCGCGACATCTGGGCCGGCGACCGCATCGGCCCGCGCACCAAGGGCCCCGAGCTGCTGTTCGGCGCCTTCCGCCCGGCCGCGCTGCGCCGTGCCGCCCGCTTCGGCGACGGCCTGATCAGCGCCGCTCCCCCGGACTTCACCGACCACATCTACCGGTCCTTCGAGAAGT
>CBIMJO010000135.1:0-11654 GCA_966244135.1 uncultured Actinocrispum sp.
CGCGCTGCCGGGCGCTCCCGAAACCCACCAGCTGTTCATCGCCGGGGAGTGGGTGTCCGCACTCGGCGGCGGGACGCGGGAGATCCGTTGTCCTGCCGACGGATCGTTGGTGGCGACGGTCGACGAGGCGGACGGTACCGATACGGAGGCCGCGATCGAGGCCGCCCGCACGGCGTTCGACAGCGGTCCATGGCCGGGCACGCCCGCCGCGGAACGAGGCGACCTCCTGCTCCGCGCGGCCGACCTGATCACGCGTGACGTCAAGGAATACGCGCGCGCCGAGTCGCTCGACACCGGGAAACGCTTGGTGGAGAGCGAATACGACATGGCCGACGTCGCGGCTTGCCTGCGCTACTTCGGAAAGCTTGCCGCGAACGACGCGGGCCGGATCGTCGACGCCGGCCGCGCTGACGTGGCCAGCAGGATCGTGCACGAGCCGGTGGGGGTCTGCGGGCTGATCACGCCGTGGAACTATCCGTTGCTGCAAGCGGTCTGGAAGGTCGCGCCCGCTCTGGCCGCGGGGAACACGTTCGTGCTCAAGCCGAGCGAGCTGACCCCCAGCACGGCGATTCTGCTCATGAACAGCCTGCAGGAAGCCGGATTGCCCGACGGCGTGGCGAACCTGGTGCTCGGCGCGGGTGCCCAGGCGGGCGCGCCACTGGCGTCCCATCCTGATGTTGACCTTGTGTCGTTCACCGGCGGGCTGGCGACCGGCACCCGGATCGCGGCGGCCGCAGCGGCGACGGTCAAGAAGGTTGCGCTGGAACTGGGTGGGAAGAACCCGAACATCGTGTTCGCGGACGCGGATTTCGAGACCGCGGTGGACTACGCGCTGACCGCGGTGTTCCTGCACTCCGGCCAGGTGTGTTCGGCCGGCGCGCGGCTGATCGTGCAGGACTCGGTGCACGACGCGTTCGTCGACGAGCTCGTCCGGCGCGCCGAACAGATCCGGCTGGGCGGCCCGTTCGACCCTGATGCGGAGACCGGACCGCTGATTTCCGCCGCACACCTGGAAAAGGTCGAGCACTACGTGGCGATGGCGATGACCGAGGGCGCGGTGCTGCGGACCGGCGGCTGGCGCCCGCAGGACGAACGGCTGGCCGGCGGCCACTACTACCTGCCGACGATTCTCGACGACGTCAAGCAGGGCACGTATGCCGTGCGCGAGGAGGCTTTCGGCCCGGTGCTGACCGTGGAACGGTTCACCGACGAGGACGACGCCGTACGCATCGCCAACGACACCCACTACGGCCTGGCCGGTGGGGTGTTCACAAAGGACGGTGACAAGGCGCAGCGGGTGGCGGCGCGGCTCCGGCACGGCACGATCTGGATCAACGACTACCACCCGTACCTGCCCCAGGCGGAATGGGGCGGCTACAAGCGATCCGGCACGGGACGCGAACTGGGGCCGAGCGGTCTCGCGGAGTACCAGGAGGCCAAGCACATCTACCAGAACCTGCGCCCTGGACCGCAGTACTGGTTCGCTTCCGGAAAACCGCGCTGAAACCATCCACACCACCGCCCAACTCAACCCACCCCGCCACCAAACCCCCAGCTCACCCAAGATCAAACCGATCCAAGCACCCCCGATCTCCCAAATTACCGTGTGGGGCCGACAGGAATTGAGGGCGCGGTTCCGGGCTGTGGACAACTGGTTGTGGACGTCGTGGGCGGTGCCGCCGCGCCTGGAGATCGGATATCGGGGATGGGCGGTCGCGTGTGGAAGCCGGATCTCCGGCGTGCGCGGTCACATCTGGAAGCGGAGATCTCGGGGCGGGGCGGGTCTTTGATTGGGGTCAGCTGGCGATAGCGGAAGGCGGCGCTGCCCGGGGTGACAGCTTCGCTCAGATGACAGCTGTGCCCGGGTGACAGCTCGGCCTGGTGGCCTTGCCCGGGGATGGTGGGTGCCCTGGGAGGTGGGGCACTGGAGTGGTGGGCCATCGGTGCGTGCCCAGGTGAGCGGTGCTCATGTGGGCGGAAGCTGTGCATCCACAGACAAGCGGCGAGGATGGGCGCACACCAGACAAGATCTGCACAGGGCTAAAGGTGCTTGCCGCGACATTTCGCGCCAGAAGCGAAGTCATAGACACCGGGGACGGCGAAACTTCGCTGAGGTGCAGCGAAGTCGCGGGCCAAGCCCTTGAGCACCACCGCGTTCGGCCGGATCGTCGCCTCCAGCGCCACCGACGGGTGCCTGAGTTCAGCGGCACGTGAGCCGACGATCGGACGCGCCTGAACAGTTCCCGCAAAACGCGAAGCTAGTCCCAACGACGGCCGCCCAGCGCGTGAATCCGCTGGCCAGCGTCGATATGGAGTGGCGCGCGGCTATTCGCCCCGGGTCAGGAGGGCGACTGCTTCGACGTGGTGGGTCATCGGGAACGCGTCGAACGCGCGCACAAGCTCGAGGCAGTACGAGTGTGTGGCGAAGCGGGCGACGTCACGGCCGAGGGCGGCGGGGTCGCAGGCCACGTAGATGATCCGCGACGGACTTCGGTCCGCGATCTGGTCGACGACCTCGTGACCGGCGCCTTTTCGCGGTGGATCCAGAACGACCACTTCGGGGTCCGGACCGTCCAACGGCCCGTTGAGGGCGACCTCGACGCGGTGCGGAACCACCTCGATCTGAGGCAGGTCGGCGAGAATCCGGCGGCTGTCCGAAGTGGCGCGACTCTGTTCGACCGCGCGAACCAGCCCATCGGGGCCGACCTGCTCGGCGAGCACCGATGCGAACAGTCCGACGCCGCTGTACAGATCCCACGCGCACGATCCCGGAGGCGCCTCGGCCCACTCCCCCACCGCGCTCGCCAGGGTGTCCGCGGCGGCCGGATGGACCTGCCAGAACGTGAAGGCGTCCAGCTCCCAATGCCGGCCGGCGGCGAACTCCACCGCCTCGCCGGAGCCTTCGATCCGGTCGCGGCGGACGTGCCGGCGCCGGCCGTGCATCTGAACCGGGCCGAGTTGCCGCGAGTTGAACCTCCCGGCGCCGTCGCGGACCAGCTCCAGCTCGGCGCCCGGCCGCCATTTCGCGTTCACCACGGACTCGACGAGACCGGGAACCGTGATCGGGCAATGATCGACCGGCACCACGTCGTGGCTGCGGTGTTCACGGAAACCCGCGACACCGTCCGGGCCGACGGCCATCCGCACCCGCGTGCGCCATTCCAGCAATCCGCCGTGAAGTTCCTCGACGAGCACGGGAAGGTCCGTGCCCGTCGCCTTGCGGAGGTGCTCGGTCAGGACGTCGGCCTTCAACTGGCGTTGAGCCTCAGCAGTCGCATGCTGCCAATCGCAACCACCGCAGCCGCCGGGAACCGCCAGCGAACACTCCGGTGTCACACGATCCGGTGAAGGCGTCAGGATCTCCACGGCGTCGCCGCGACAGAACGAGCCGCCCTTGTCCTCGGTCACCTCGACGACGACCCGCTCGCCCGGCAACGCGTGCCGCACGAACACGACCCGCCCCTCCGACCGCGCCACGCAATGCCCGCCATGGGCCACCGCGCCGACGTCGACAGCGAGCCTGCGTCCCTTCCAGTCCAGCTTCGCCCTGGTCACTTATCGTCCTCGCCATGCAGTCCACGCCGGACCGATCCGGGCGCGATCACGGCCCGCTCGTGCACCTTCGCCGACGACGCCAGCTGCCACGGCACACTCGTCACCATCACTCCGGGCTGGAACAGCAGACGGCCCTTGAGCCGCAACGCGCTTTGGTTGTGCAGCAAGTGTTCCCACCAACGGCCGACCACGTATTCCGGGATGAACACCGTCACCACGTCACGCGGGTTCGTTGTGCGCACGCGTTTCACGTAGTCCAGGACGGGCTTGGTGATCTCGCGGTAGGGCGACTCGACGACCTTCAGCGGCACCTTGAACCCGTTGGACTCCCAGTCCGCAACAAGTGCACGGGTGTCCGCGTCATCCACGTTCACTGTGACGGCTTCGAGGACGTCCGGCCGCGTCGCCTTCGCGTAGGCCAACGCGCGACGAGTGGGCAGGTGCAGTTTGGACACCAGCACGATCGCGTGGTTGCGGGACGGCATGATGCCGCGCGAACCGGTCTGTTCGGCCTCCCGCAGCTCGTCGGCGACCCGGTCGTAGTGCTTCTTGATCCCGGTCATCAACGCGAAGATCGCGGCCATGGCCGCGATGGCGATCCACGCGCCGGCAACGAACTTCGTGATCAGCACGATCACCAGCACGGTGCCGGTCATGATCAGACCGAACGCATTGATCGCCTGTGACCGGCGCATCCGGCGCCGCTCCGACGGGTTAGTCTCGGTGCGCAGCAACCGGTTCCAGTGCCGGATCATGCCGGTCTGGCTGAGCGTGAACGACACGAACACACCCACCGTGTACAGCGGGATCAGCTTGGTCGGGTCCGCGTCGAACGACACCACCAGCAAGATCGCGAACCCGGCCAGGAACACGATCCCGTTGGAGAATGCGAGCCGGTCGCCGCGGGTGTGCAGCTGGCGCGGCAGGTACCGGTCCTGGGCGAGGATCGAGCCGAGCACCGGGAACCCGTTGAACGCGGTGTTGGCGGCCAGGACCAGGATCAGCGCGGTCACCACGATGACGAAGAAGTAACCGGGCGGGAAGTTGTTGAACACCGCCTCGGACAGCTGCGCGATCACGGTGTGCTGCTCGTATCCGGGCGGCGCGTTGACCAGCTGCTCGGCCGGCTTCTCGGCCATCACGATGCCGGTCACCTTGGCCAGCCAGATCACGCCCATGAACATCGACACGGCGATGATGCCGAGCATCAGCAGGGTGGACGCGGCGTTGCGTGATTTCGGCTTGCGGAACGCCGGCACGCCGTTGCTGATCGCCTCGACACCGGTCAGCGCCGCACAACCCTGGGTGAACGCGCGCAGCACCAGGTAGATGAACCCGATCCCGACCAGGTGATCGTTCTCGGCATGCAGCTCGAGCCCCGCGCTCGCGGCCTTCACCTCGTCGCCGAGGATCAGCGACCGGGTCAGGCCCCAGACGATCATCAGGAAGATGCCGATCATGAACGCGTAGGTCGGGATGGCGAACGCCGTGCCCGACTCGCGGATGCCGCGCAGGTTCACCGCGGTGAGCACGACGATCGCGACCACCGCGAAGCTGACCTTGTTGTCCGCGATGAACGGCACCAAAGCACCAAGGTTCGCGGCCGCGGACGAAATGGACACGGCGACCGTCAGCACATAGTCGACCAGCAGGGCGCTCGCCACGGTGAGGCCCGCATTGGGCCCTATGTTCGTCGTGGCGACCTCGTAGTCGCCGCCGCCGCTGGGATACGCGTGCACGTTCTGCCGGTAGCTGGCGACCACGGCGAGCAGCACGATCACGACGACGGCACCGACCCAGGGCGCGTACACGAACCCGGCGATACCGGCGACGCTGAGGGTCAGGAAGATCTCTTCGGGCGCGTACGCGACGCTGGACAGCGCGTCCGAGGCGAACACGGGCAGGGCGACACGTTTGGGGAGCAGCGTATGGCCCAGGCTGTCGCTCCGAAACGGGCGCCCCACCAGGAGCCGCTTCGCGGCGGTTGAGAACTTCGACACGAGACCACAGCGTATGCGCAGTCGGCGGTCGCGTGGATCTCGGATATCGCACTTGTGGACGTCCTGCCGTCACCCAGGTGGAGCAGAGACCGGTAGGTTCTTCGCGTACGGCTGGAGTGACGGGCGAGGAGGCAGGTCGTGCACGTGGTGATCATGGGGTGCGGCCGGGTCGGGTCGTCACTCGCCGCCGCGCTGGAACGGCTCGGCCACACGGTCGCCGTGATCGACAAGGACGTGCAGGCGTTCCGGCGGCTGGGCCAGGACTTCCACGGTTCGCAGGTGGTCGGGGTCGGGTTCGACCGGACCGTGCTGATCAAGGCCGGGATCGAGCGGGCGGGCGCGTTCGCCGCGGTGTCCAGCGGGGACAACTCGAACATCATCTCCGCGCGCGTGGCCCGCGAGACGTTCGGCGTCGAGCACGTCGTGGCCCGGATCTACGACCACAAGCGCGCCGCCGTGTACGAGCGCCTGGGCATCCCGACCGTGGCGACCGTGCCGTGGACGACCGACCGGTTCCTGCGCACCTTGCTGCCCGACGGGGTCGCGTCCGCGTGGCGTGAACCGTCCGGGAAGGTCGCGATGATCCAACTGCCGGTGCACGAGCTGTGGGCGGGCAAGCGGGTCAGCGCCCTGGAGGAGGCCGTCGGCGCGCGGGTGGCGTTCATCATGCGGTTCGGCACGGGGGTACTGCCGGAGGCCAAGACCGTCGTGCAAGCTGATGACGTGATCTACGTGGCCGCGCTGTCCGGGACGGTCGGCGACGTGACCAACGCGGCCGCTCAGCCGCCGGAGGACGACCACTGATGGGCAACTACGCAGGAGAGGACCACTGATGCGGGTCGCGATCGCGGGCGCGGGCGCCGTCGGCCGGTCCATCGCCGCCGAACTCGTCGCCGGCGGGCACCAGGTGATGCTCATCGAGCGGCAGGCCGCTCAGTTCGAGCCGCACACTGTCGAGCAGGCCGAATGGGTGCTGGCCGACGCGTGTGAGCTGTCGTCGCTCGAGGACGCCGGGCTGCAGCTGTGCGACGTGGTCATCGCCGCGACCGGTGATGACAAGGTCAACCTGGTCGTGTCGCTGCTGGCCAAGACCGAGTTCGCGGTCCGCCGCGTGGTCGCCCGCGTGAACGACCCGGCCAACGAGTGGCTGTTCACCGAGGCCTGGGGCGTGGACGTCGCGGTGTCGACGCCGCGGATCCTGGCCGCGATGGTCGAGGAGGCCGTCAGCGTCGGCGGGCTCGTGCAGCTGCTGACGTTGCGCCAGGGCCAGGCGAACCTGGTGGAGATGACGCTGCCGGAGGACACGCCGCTGGCCGGCAAGCCGGTCCGGGACGTCACCCTGCCGCGCGACGCCGCCCTGGTCACGATCCTGCGCGGTGGACGGGTGATCGTCCCGCAGCCGGAGGACGCCCTGGAGCCGGGCGACGAGCTGTTGTTCGTCGCAGCCGCGGACGTGGAGCACGAAATTCGGACGGCTCTGGGCGCTTGATCCGTTAGTGTCCGGGACGTGTACGCACCGTCGTTCCCGGTCGAGACCGAACGCCTGACGCTGCGGGTGCACGTTCCTGAGGACATCGACGCGCTGTACGAGATCCGGCGCCTGCCCGAGGTGAACACGTACCTGTACTCCGAAGCGATGACCCGCGAGGAGGTCCAGGCCAAGCTGGACGAGCGGATCGCCAAGTACTCGAAGCTGACCGAGCCCGGCGATTCGGTGATCCTCGCGGTCATCCGCAAGGACACCGGCGAGTTCATCGGGGACGTGACGCTGGTCTGGGCCGACGAGCACCAGCAGGTCGAGATCGGGTACGTGTTCAGCCCGGAACACCACGGGCAGGGGTTCGCGACCGAGGCCTCGCGGAGTCTGCTGCGGATCGCGTTCCAGGATCTCGGCGCGCACCGGGTCATCGGCCGGCTGGACGCCCGCAACGGCGCGTCCGGGCGTGTTCTGGAAAAACTCGGAATGCGCCAGGAGGCGCACTTCCGGGAGAACGAGTTCGTCAAGGGCGAGTGGTCGAGCGAACTGGTCTACGCGATCCTCGCCAGCGAGTGGGCGGCCGGTCAGCAGAGCTGAGCGCGCGGCAGGTCGCCCGCGATGTACGAGCCCAGCGAGACTCCCATCGCGGCCCGGAACTCCGCGGCCATGTGCGACTGGTCGTAGTAGCCGCTGTCGGTGGCGAGCCGGGCTCCGCGTTGGCGATGAGCGCGGGCGAGGACGGTCCGGACGCGGTTCACTCGCGCGAGTTGTTTCGGTGACATCCCCACGGAGTCGGTGAACAGGCTGCGCAGGTGGCGTTCGCTGACGTTGAGGTTTCGCGCGGTGTCCCGAACTCGCTCATGCGTCAGCATCCGCGTCGCCGCGAAGACGAGTTCACCGGTCGATACCTCGCCGTTCGGCCGGGCGGCGACCCGATCCAACAGCGCTCGCTCGATCCGCTCGACCGCGTGCCCAGGGTCGGCGACCAGTTCACGATGAAGCCGAAACCCCGCCGGACCCCACAGTTCGCCGAGCGGCACGGTCCGGCCCACGAGCTCACGCATCGAGACGCCGGTGAGCACCCGTCCGCGTCCAGGCCGGAACCGGACGTTGACCGTGAGCGGGACGTCCTTGCCCGGGAAGTACGCCGCCTGCGCACGAGGACCGAGAACGACCAAGCAGCTTTCGTCGTCAGGCAGGACGCAGAAGATGAGGGACGTGGCGCCGTCCGGTATCCGCGTCTGGGTGCGGTCCTGGCCGTGCAGACCAGTCGTCACCCGGATGTCCCAGAGCTTCACGATTCCACGCTAACCGCGGAAAGGCCCGGTGAGCAGCGAATCACGGCCGACTGTGCCGATTCTTCCTAGGGTCACGGCGGCCCGGCCGGACAGGGTGACATCCATGATTCTGGTAACCGGCGCCACCGGCACGACGGGCAGCATCGTTCTGCGGATCCTGACTGAAAAGGGCGCCCGAGCTCGGGGAATGACCCGCACCCCGGACCGGATTCCCACCGGCGCCGAGGCGGTTGAGGGCGACTTCGAAAACCCAGCCTCGTTACGCGCAGCACTCAACGGCGTCAGCGCCGCCTACCTGGTCTCGTCGCCCGGCCCACAGATCGCCGACCACGACCTCGCACTGATCACCGCCGCGACAGACGCAGGCGTCAAGAAGGTCGTGAAGCTGTCCGCGATCGGCACCGGCGACCCGGGCTTCGAGACATCGAGCGGCTGGCACCTCCCCGGTGAGGAAGCGCTTCGGACGAGCGGCCTCGCGTGGACGATCCTGCGCCCGTCCATGTTCGCCACGAACTCCCTGGCCTGGGCCGCACAGATCGACGCGGGCGACCCCATCCCGAACCATTTCGGATCCGGCACGAACGGCGTCGTGGACCCACGTGACATCGCCGAAGTCGCCGTCGAAGCCCTGATGTCCGACGACCACAACGGACAGACCTACACGTTGACCGGCCCGGAACTCCTGAGCCTGCCCGACCAGGTGGCCCACCTCAGCGAAGTCCTCGCCCGCCCCATCCGAACCGTCGACACCCCACCAGACCAAATCCGCGCCCACCTGCATGCGCAAGGCATGCCGCAGGACGCAATCGACGTGATCGTGCAGGGCTACGAGTTCGTCCGGAAAGGCGGCAACGCCATCGTCACGGCCGACGTCGAACGCGCCCTGGGTCGTCCTCCGCGCACGTTCAAGGCATGGGCTGAAGACCACCGCACCCTGTTCGACCAGACCCAGTAAGCCGGCGACTCAAGACCTGTCCAACGCGGCACATCCTGAGTTGAGGCTGTCGTCTTGCGCGAGTTCGGACCTACCCCGAAAAGGCCACGCACGCAGCCAAATCCCGGAGCAAGTCGAAGCCCGCCGACGCACAAGGCGTCGGCGGGCTCGCGCATTTCGGCCCTGAGCCAAAGAGGCGCGCTGCGGCGCGGTTGACGGTTGTTGGCTAGGACGGTTGTTGGCTAGGACGGTTCCTGGGCAGGCGTTTCGTATTTGGCGCGAAGTGCCTTCTCGGCTTCTTCGGTCTCGGCCTGCTCGGCTTCCTCGAGCGCCTTCTGCCGTCTGTCCGAACGACGCACGGCCCATACCGCGATGAGGAGGGCGATCGCGGTAAGCGGATAGCCCATGCCGATCCGGGCGATGCCGAGCAGAGTCGTCTGGTCGACGTTGTACAGCCACTGCTGGACAACGACACGCGCGATGAAGACGAGCGTCCAAGCAGCGGTGGCGATGTCGTAGTCGAGGCGGGACTTCTTGTCCGACCGCCACCCTTGGCCGTGGCCGTTCAACGTGCCCCAGATGACGCCGACCGCGGGCCAGCGCACCAGGATCGAAATCAGGAATATCGCGCCCAGCGCACCGCTCACCCAGATGCCGTACAGGAAGAAGCCCTTGGCCTCACCCACCCGGTATGCGATGAACGCGGCGATCGCCACACCGAAGATACCCGAGACCGCGTGCATCAGCTGTTCCTTGCGCACGATCCGCCAGATCGCGATGGCCACGGCCACGCCGATCGCGCTCCAGATCGCGGGCGCCATGCTGGTCGCCCAGTTGACGATCACGAAGACCGCGACGGGGATGGACGCCGAGATGAACCCGACCATCCCACCCATCTGCTCCCACAGCGTGGGCATCGGCTTCTCGGTGGTCTCTTCGGCCTTGCCCTCGACCGGCTCGGGCTGGCTGGCATCAGTCATGTAGTCGTCTGCAGCTCGTAGTAGGGGTTGTAGAGGACCTTGCGGCCGTCACGCACCGCGATCCGGCCTTTCGCCTTCACCGTGCGGCCGGGCTCGATGCCCGGGATACGGCGACGACCGAGCCAGACTAATGTCACACCCTCGGTCCCGTCGAACAGCTCGGCCTCCAGCGTGGCGGCCGCGTCACGGGGCGAGAGCTCCACGCTGCGCAGCCGGCCGAGAACGGTGACCTCCTGCCCGGACCGGCAGTCGCAGGCGCGCTGCGCCCCGCTGGCCTCGGCCTGCTCGGACAGGTCGTCAGCGTCGAGGTCCTCGACCTCGCTGGTCAGTTTCCGAACCAGACGGCGCCAATATCCGTCCCCCTTGTCGCTACCCATTCCCGCTCCTCGATGGTGGGATCGGCCCCGACTCCGACCCGTGCACAATCAGCGTAACCGTTGCAAAGGAGGCAGAACCGTGTCACTCCAGGAACGTCCGGTGAAGGTTGGCCGTTCCCGTTCGACCGGGGTTCGCCGAGCAGTTCTTTTGCCCGGTACCGCCTCGGATGAGATCTTTGTCCGCTCCGTCTTCGAAGGTCCTCTTCGCGCGGTTGGGATCCAGTTGGTCGCACCCACCCCGCAGAGTCCATCCGCCCTGGTCGAAGCCCATTTCGCGATTCTCACGGAATGCTCGGCGGACGGCCCGGTCCTGGCCGGCGGGGTCTCTCTCGGGGCCCATCTGGCCGTCGAGTGGGCGCTGGCGCATCCGGACCGCTGCGCGGGGCTGCTGCTTGCGCTGCCGGCATGGAACGGCGCACCTCACGATGCACCTGCCGCCGTTTCGGCGCGAGTCAGCGCGTCGGCGGTCCGGTCGCAAGGACTGGACGCGACCCTCGCCGCGGTCGACGCCGCGCCGTGGCTCGCCGCCGAACTGGAGCGGTCGTGGCGACGGACCGGGGACGGCCTGGCGGACAGTCTGGACATCGCGGCCACTCGGCCGGCGCCGGAGATTTCGGACCTGGCGCGAATCACCGTCCCCACCGGGATCGCGGCCTGTTCGGACGACCCGGTGCACCCACTCGCGATCGCCGAGCGCTGGGCCGCCACGATCCCTGGAGCCGAGATGTGCACGACCACGCTGAGCGCTTTGGGCACGGACCGTGAGTCCCTGGGCCGAGCTGCGGTGTTGGCCTGGCTCAGGTCCACATGCATCACGCATTTGGAGCAGTAGACGGAATCGGCGTTGCTCCGAACCGGCGAAACCGGCGGGGTCGAAGAGTGGGATCGCGTCACGGCTCTTGTTCGTATCTGTACGTTGCGTAACCGTCTCGCGGCGTGAGCATTTACGTGACCGGCCTGTTCTGTGTCCTGGGCGCGTCCGCGGCGGCCGCCTTGATCGCCGTGCTGATCCACCGGATCAGTTCGAGCTCGA
>CBIMJO010000136.1:0-11630 GCA_966244135.1 uncultured Actinocrispum sp.
CCGGCGGGTCCACACCCGCTGGGCCGCGGTATCGCCGGTCACCCAGCTCACCGCGGCATCTTCTGACTGACGGTAGCTTACTCTCAGTAGGTTCCGGTACGGTCCAATCCCAGACGAGGTTTGGGAGGACTGCCGTGAGCCGCTGGAACGTCAAGGGCAAGGTCGTGCTGATCACCGGGGCGGCCCGCGGCATCGGCGCGGGCCTGGCCCGGCGGATGGCCGCCCGCGGCGCCAAGGTCGCCCTGGTCGGGCTGGAACCGGACGAGCTCAAGCGGGTCGCCGCCGAGTGCGGGCCGGACGCGGCCTGCTGGGAGACCGACGTGACCTCGTGGGAGGCGCTGGAGAAGACGGTCGGTGAGGTGGTCCAGCACTTCGGCGGGATCGACGTGATGGTGGCCAACGCGGGCATCGCCGCGACCGGGTTCACCCGCTCGATCGACCGAGCGTCGTTCGAGCGGGTGATCGAGGTGGACCTGCTCGGCGTGTGGCGGACGATCCGGGTGTGCCTGCCTCAGCTCATCGAGCGACGCGGGTACGCCCTGATCGTGTCCTCGCTGGCCGCGATCGTGCACATCCCCGGCAACGCCGCGTACAGCGCGGCCAAGGCCGGTGTGGAGGCGTTCGCCAACAGCCTGCGGGCCGAGGTCCGGCACCTCGGGGTGGGCGTCGGTGTGGCGCACCCGACCTGGATCGCCACCGACATGGTCAACAGCGTCGACAAGCACCCGGTGTTCGGCGCCCTGCGCACCGGCACACCCGGGCTGCTCAGCAAGACCTACCCGCTCTCGGTGGCCGTCGACCTGCTGGAAGAGGGCATCGGCAAACGCTCGCGCGCGATCCACGTGCCGGGCTGGACCGGGGTGCTCAAGCTGTTCCGGGCGCTGCTGCCGTGGGTGGTCGAGCTGGGCAGCCGGGGCTTCCTGCCGGCGGCGGACAAGGCGGCCATCGAGGACATCGCCAGGCGCGGCGAGCAGGAGGCCAGCATCGTGGGCCCCGGCGGGCGCGCCGACCTGGAGTCACGGGGTTAGATCACGGTCATGTCGCGCCGTGAACAGATCAAGATGAGCCTGGACGAGGTGCGCGCGTACCTGGCCGCGGGCCGCGCCGCCAACGTCGCCACGATCGGCCCCCAGGGCCGTCCGCACGTGGTCCCGGTGTTCTACGTCCCGGCCGGCGACGGCCTCGCTACGTGGACGTACGGCTCGTCGCAGAAGGTGGCCAACCTGCGGCGGCTGCCGCAGGCGACCGTGCTCGTCGAGTCCGGCGAGGCCTACGAGGAGCTGCGCGGCGTCTCCATGGAGTGCGACGTGACGATCGTCGAGGACACCGAGGAGATCGTCCGGATCGGCACCGAGATGATGCTCAAGAGGACCAAGGGCAGCGACGAGGTGGTCACCGCCGCCGCCCAGTTCATCCGCACCCAGGCCGAGAAACGCGTCGGGCTGGTGTTCCAGCCGACCAAAGTGGTCAGCTGGGACCACAGCAAGCTCGGCGGGGTCTACTGAGGCAGCCAGGCACCCATCGTGATCCGCCACTCCTTGATCGCACGACCGGCGGACACCCCTTCGAGGGTGTACGGGTCGTCGGCGAGCAGCTGGTCCAGTTGGGCCCGGTCGGTCACCTGGTAGACCACGAACCCGCCGGTGTCGTCGGCCCACGGGCCGGCGACCAGGACGCTGCCCTGCTCGACCAGTCCCGCCAGGTATGCACGGTGTGTGGGGCGCACCTGCAGCAGCTTTTCGCGGTCGTCTACGTACGTGGTGTCCACGGTGTACCAGGCCATGTCCCGGATGCTACCGACGGTGAACTGCTACTTCGCGGGCGTTCCAGGAATCGGACGCTGTCCCCGGGGCTCCGGCCCGATAGGCTCAGTGCGTGGCAGGTCTTGGCAGAGACGGCGGTGGTAACCCACCCTCGCAAGGAGTACCGGGTGGTCAGCCGCCGATGTGGCCTGGCCCCGATCACAACGCCGAACGCAGCGTGGAGCACACGCTCAGCCGTTTGCGCGTCCTGGACACCGGCTCGGCACCCGAGCAGGTACCCCAGCAGCTGACCCTCGAGGACCTGTACCGCACTCACCGGATGCGGCTGGTGCGGTTGGCGTTGCTGCTGGTCGACGAGCCGGCGACGGCCGAGGACGTCGTGCAGGAGGCGTTCACGGGGTTGCACAGGCACTGGGGCAACCTGCGTGACGGCGCAGCGGCCGTGGGCTACCTACGGACTGCCGTGGTCAACGGCTCTCGTAGCGTGTTGCGTCGCCGTAAGACGGCCCGTGACTACACCCCGCCGCACGCGGTGAACGCACGGTCCGCCGAGAGCCTCGCGATGCTGACAGCGGAGCACCAGGCTGTAGTGCACGCGTTGTCCCAGCTACCGCCACGGCAGCGTGAGGTGCTGGTCCTGCGGTACTACGGCGGGTTGTCCGAGTCGGAGATCGCCGACGCCGCGGGCATCTCGAAAGGCACGGTCAAGTCCACCGCGAGCCGCGCCCTGGATGCTTTGCAGAAAATAATGGCCGGCCCGGCGTAACCGGGTCACCCCTGTCTGCCTGGGAAATCCGGGCGGATGGTGCGCGCCCGCACGAGTGACGATCGCGTGTTGGTATAGACCAATCGCGGGTCTATGACCCATCATCGTGGGCATGACTCACCTGGTGATCTCTGGGGGCAAGGTCGTGACGCCCGACGGCGTCCTCGATCCCGGGTGGCTGGAAGTCGAGAACGGCACCATCACCGCGATCGGCTCAGGCTCCCCACAGCAGTCCGGCGCCGCCATCACTGATGTCGCCGGAGCCTGGGTGATACCCGGTTTCGTCGACATCCACTGTCACGGCGGCGGGGGCGAGGCGTTCACCGACACCGACCCGTTACGCGTGGGCACGGCCGTGGACGCGCACCGCCGGCATGGCACCACGACCATGCTCGCGTCGCTGGTGTCCCGGCCGGTGCCCGAGCTGGTGAACCAGGTCGCGGCCCTCGCCGAGATGGTCCAGGAGGGGCTGCTGGCGGGGATCCACCTCGAGGGCCCGTTCCTGTCGGCGGCCCGCTGCGGCGCCCACGACCCGGCCATCCTGTGCCCACCGGAGCCGGAGTCGATCCGCAAACTGCTGGCGGCCGGCCAGGGCGCCGTGAGCATGATCACCATCGCGCCCGAGCTCGACGGCGCCGTCAGCGCGGTGAGAGGCCTGGTGGACTCCGGCGTGATCGCCGCGATCGGCCACACCGACGCGACCGAGGCCAGCGTCCTGCCCGCGATCGACGCGGGTGCGACGGTGGCAACACACCTGTTCAACGGCATGCGGCCCCTGCACCACCGCGAGCCCGGCCCGATCGGCGCGCTCCTGGATGACCCCCGGGTGACCGTGGAACTGATCGTCGACCTGGTGCACGTGCATCCCACCGTTGTGCGGCTGGCCGCCCGGCATGCGGGTCCGGGACGGACCGTGCTGATCACCGACGCCATCGCCGCGGCGGGCGTGGGCGACGGGGTCTATGACGTCGGCGGGCTTGAGGTGACCGTGACCGACGGCGTCCCGCGCATCGCCGGCGGGGGTTCGCTCGCGGGCAGCACGCTGACGATGGACGCCGCCTTCCGCAACCTGGTGCAGCACTGTGGGTTGACCATTCGCGAAGCCGTGACGGCCACGTCGACTCGGCCTGCGGCGGTGCTCGGGTTGGGTGAGGAGACGGGTTCGCTGGCTGTGGGGATGGCCGCTGACCTGGTGATCCTTGACGACGGGTTGCGGCCGACCGGTGTGCTGGCGCGCGGTGAGTGGGTCAAGGGCTAGGGAGGTCGGTCAGCCTGACGTGGCTGGCCTCCGCTGGCGGCGCGGGCCCTGCGGCCTGTGGCTTTGGTCTGGTGCCGAACTCGCCCTTCGGGAAGCGGCGCCAGGAACCACGGTGACCAACTCGGATCACCCACGGCCGGATCCGGCCGTGCACGGCATCCGGCCTGGCGGCTGTGACGCCTGAACCAGGCCTGGCCTCCGGCCCCCGGAATCCAGCCTACGCAGGGTGTTGTGGGGCAAGGCAAGCCTTGCCCCAGGCCGGTTGTGGACAACCGCCACCTGTGGACAACCGGCCTGAAGCCGATCTTCCCCACCGTTGGCGGTCGGTCCCCATCGATAGGCTGGATACCGGGGGCCGGAGGCCGAAAGACCAGGTGGACAGGAGCCCGGTGAACTATTTGTCAGAGATGGTCAGCGCGGCCGAGCACGGCGCCTACCAGCAGCGCATCGCGAACGGCACCGTATTCACCGTGGTCGTCCCCCTCACGGACATCAGCCCGTCACCAGCAGCGGTGATCCAGGACCAGGTATCCCAGGTCATCCACGCGGTAGAACGCCAAGGCTGGCGCCTCGACCACACAAGCACCTACAACAAGGGAAGAGGCGACGCGGACCGAGCGCTGCTGATCTTCCGAAGCGCCCAGCCACCGGCCTGACCAGCCTCGAGCCTGCCAGTGACCGCCAGGCGGTCGTCACCTGACCAGCATCGAGCCTGTCAGCGACCATTGCCTGGCGGTCACCGCCTGGCTGGCGATCCGCTGGCTGGCCGCCACCTTTGCTGAGCCGCACCTCCGCCTGGCCGACAGCGTTGCCCGGCCGTCACCTTTGCCTAGCCGACACCTCATGCTTGACGGCTCCCCACTGGGCGGACGCCGGTGTTCCGTCGGCTGGCGAAATATGCGTCATGGACTTGAGGCACCTGCCGGGTGACCACTGTTGTCTGGCGGCCACGTTGCCTGGAAGAGCGCCGTTGCCTGACAGGCACTGTCGCCTGGCGATCCAGTGACTCACGGACACTGTTGCCTGGCCGACACCTTGCCTCGTGGTCATCATCGGCAGGCCACCTATCGGCTGATAGTCCGTTGCTTGGCGGTCACGATGCCTCGCGGTCGCCATGCTTGACAGTCAGAATGCCCGGTTGACCACCGTTGCCCGGCAATCAACGTCGGCTGTCAGCTGGCAGTCGACGTTGACTGGCGGTCACGGTCGGCTGGCGATCCGCTGACTCACGGACACCGTTGCCTGGCAGGCACTTTGCCTGGTGGTCATGATCGGCCGACCGCCCATCGGCCGACGATCCGTTGCCAGGTGGCTACCCGTTCGCTGATCATCCGTACCTGGCAGGCACCGCTGGTGGTGATCCGTCAGCGGGCGATCCGTGACCCACCGCTAACGCGCCGCGACAAGCATTGTGTCCCGAGGCGGGATAGCGAGCCCGCACCGGCCCATGAACACGCAGTCGGCTCAGCTGGGAACGCTTCGGCCGCCCCGCCGGCCGAGATCGGCCTCGCCTCCGGCCCCCGTTTTCCAGCCTACGCAGGGCTTCCTGCACTGAGGGAAGCCTGCGCGCAAGCCGGTTGTGGATAACCCGCTACCTGTGGACAACCAGCCCCGAGATGATCTTGGCGCCTGTTTCTGTCGGTGCTGGTCCGTAGGCTGGATACCGGGGGCCGGAGGCCGAGGCGGCACGATGGTCGGCGCCGGACTCGTGGCCGACAGCGGGTCGGATGGCTGCTGGTTCGGGTTCGTTCGCGTGGGCGGCGGATGTCGGGGCGCGGGCTGGCTGCACCGGCTACTGTTCGGGTGTGGCCAAGGAGAAGGATCCGGAGCAGTTGCTGGCTGAGGCTCTGCGCGCTCAGGCAGTGAACGCCGGGCCGCCCGCGAGCCCCGGGTTCGGGCTGCTGTCCGGCAGTGATCTGGGGATGGCGTCGCGGATCGAGACGATGGCCGAGGAGCCCGTCGACGTGGTGTGGCCGCGGCGGCGGTTCAATGGGTGGGTGATCCTGATCCTGGCTGTTGTGCTGGGGTTGGCGGCGGGTGCCGTCGCCGGTCTGGTCACCGTCCTGTAAGTCGGGTTCTGTACCGTGGTGTCGTGACGAACACCATGTCGATCTTGCCGCAGTGGCTGGACCCCGTCTATCTGCTGGACACGCTCGGCGGAACGCTGTTCGTCGTGGTCTGCCTCATCGTGTTCGCCGAGTGCGGGCTGCTGGTGGGGTTCTTCCTGCCGGGTGACTCGTTGCTGTTCATCACCGGTCTCGCCGTGGCCCGCGGGTCGATCTCGGAGCCGTTGTGGCTCGCCGCGGTGATCCTCACGGTGTGCGCGTTCGTGGGCAACATGAGCGGTTACTGGATCGGCCGCGCGGTCGGCCCGAAGTTGTTCAACAAACCGGACTCCAAGCTGTTCAAGCAGGAGTACGTGGAGAAGACCCACCAGTTCTTCGACAAGTACGGTGCCCGCGCCATCATCCTGGCGCGCTTCGTCCCGATCGTGCGCACGTTCATCACCGCGATCGCGGGTGTCGGCAAGATGGACCAGAAGAAGTTCTTCACCTACTCGGCCGTCGGCGGCGCGCTGTGGGCCGCGGGCATCACGGTGGCCGGCTTCTACCTCGGCCAGATCGACTTCATCGCCAAGAACATCGAGATGATGCTGATCCTCGTGGTGGCCATCTCGCTGATCCCGATCGTCTTCGAGATCATCAAGGCCCGCAAGGAGAAGAAGGCCGAAGCCGCCGCGGCCGCCGAGACCACCCAGGTGATCAACCGCATCCAGCGCTGAGCGAGCGCGATGTCCTGGGAGGAGGAGCTGCGCAAGCTCGACCAGGATCTGGCGAACGACACCATCACCAGCGCCGACTACGAGCGCGAACGCGGCGAGATCCTGCAACGTGAGCTGGGTCCGGGCAAGATCTATCTCCTGGACCGGACCGGCAATCCCCAGACTGTGCGGACATTGGCCGGGTTCCTCACGGGGCCTTTCGGCCAGGGCGTCCGCGGCAAAGACGTCGACGACAGCGGCATGGTCCTGCTCTTCATCGACGGCAGCGTCAGCGCCGGAGCCATCGAACGTGAGGCAGCCGATCTCGCCGGACGTGGCAAAGACGTCGTCCCTGTGCTGGTAGGCGACGTCTCGCTGCCCTACCCCAGCGAGCGCGCGTTCAGGCTCAGCCCGGACCACATCGACGAGGACGCCGGCACGCTCATCTCGTTCCTCATGCGCCGCTTGTCCACCACCAGGCAACGGACTTCCATGAGCGACGAGATCGTGGACTACCTGGCCGAGAAGCGAAGCGGGCCGGTGATCGCACAGATCGTCGGCGGCGCCAGATCCGGGAAGACCACGCTGCTCGACACGGTGACCCAACGACTCAGAGCCATCTACGCCTTCCACGATCTGCACGTCATCGATGACGCGACTGAGCAGCATCGCGACGAGATCCAGATGTACCTGGCGCGTGGCCGCAATGTATTGATCGCCTCGCGGCAGCCGTTGCGCCAACTGGACGGGCGGGTGTTCCCGATCGGTGTGCTGCGCGACCATCTGAAAGCCAAGTACGAGGCGTTCGACGACAACGCGAAGCGGTTGTGGCGCAGGGCTTCCCTGCTTCGCGGCGATGAGCGGCTGGACACTGAGCTGGCCGCGATGCTCCTGGGCTCAGAGACCGTGGACGCGGAGGCCGCCCTCGATGTGCTGGGGCCGGACGCGGTGACCGACCGGGCCTTCCTGGAGTACGGGGCCGCTCATCTCGGCGAAGAGGCGCCGAAGGACATTGACGCCGTCCGCGACCGGCTACGGCGGCGGCGCGGCGTCACGCCTAAAACCGTTATCACAAGGGACTTCTGGACGACCGAAGATCTGCTCGGCTACCGGCCCTACGCCGACGCGATCGCGAACTTCCTGCGGCACAAGGACACCAAGCCGCCGCTCACGATCGGCGTGAAAGGTCCTTGGGGCGCGGGCAAGACATCGCTGATGCGGATGGTCCAGAACGAGCTGGATCCGCTCGATGCCACCGGCGAACGACGGAAGATCAGTCTGCACAAGGGTTCCAAGGACACCGTCAGCAACGCCGAGGTGGTCAAACAAGCCGGCGAGAACCAGGCGCCCGAGTTCGACCTCTCCGACGACCAGCAGTGGCGCCCCACAGTCTGGTTCAACCCGTGGATGTACCAGAGCGGCGAGCAGATCTGGGCGGGGCTCGCCCACGAGATCATCGACCAGGTCACGAAAAGGCTCCCACCCGCGGACCGGGAACGGTTCTGGCTCAAGCTGAACCTCGCCCGGCTGGACCGGCAAGTGGTGCGGCGCAGGGCTTACCGGATGCTCGTAGAACGTCTGTTGCCGCTTCTGCTTGTGCTCGGCGCGGTTCTGGTGGTGGCGGTGGGGGCTTTCCTGCTGTCGTCGCTTGTTGGCGTGTGGGTCGAGGCGATCAGGCGGGTTGCTGCGGGTGTTTTCGCGGCGGGGGCGGGTGGGGTCGTTGTTGCTGGGATCGTGAAGACGGTCGGGTTCTGGCGGGAGTCGGCGCGGGGTGTGTTCGGGCCGTTGGTGAGCGGGTCGACGGCGGTGCATGGGCAGCTCAACGAGGGCGCCAAAGGGTTGTACGACGAGGCGGTGCGGGATCCGGGGTATCAGGCCAGGACCGGGTTTCTGCACCTCGTTCAGTCCGACATGAAACGGGTGCTGGACCTGGTCGCGACGCCCGACCGGCCACTGGTCGTGTTCGTCGACGATCTCGACCGGTGCACCCCCGGGCCGGTGTCGCAGGTGATCGAGGCGATCAACCTGTTCCTGGCGGGCGAGTTCCCGAACTGCATGTTCGTGCTGGCCATGGAACCGCATGTGGTCGCGGCCAGCGTTGAGGTGGCGTACAAGGACTTGACGGCGCAGCTGGGTGAGACGTCGATCGGCTGGCGGTTCCTGGAGAAGATCGTGCAGCTGCCGATCAGCCTCCCGGTGACCGAGCCCGGGCCCGAGTACGTGCGCCGGTTGCTGGGCGTGCAAAACCTAGTGCCTACAACGGAAGTGCCGCAAGAACTACGGTCAACCCCTGATCTCCCTGTAGAATCCGCACCGGTTCCGGTCAGGGAGTTCGAAGATCTGATGGTCGTGCGCCGGACCGAAGCCGCGATCCGGGCGCAGAACCCGACTCTGGACACCCTCGCCGAGATCGCGCGCGCACTCGACGCCGATATGAACATCAACACGATCGCCGCCGTGGACCGGATCTTCGCCGACCTCTACAGCGACGCGGACGCCCACGAGGCCATCACCCGGGGCGTGGCGATGCTCAAGACGGCGAATCCGAGGGAGATCAAGCGGTTCATCAACCTGTTCCGGTTCTACACGTTCATCGCCCACCGGCAACGGCTCGGCGGCGCCGGCCCGGTCACCGGCGACCAGATCGCGAAGCTGGCCGCGCTGGCGATCCGCTGGCCGTCCCTGCTCAGCGAGTTCACCACCAAGGTCGACGGAGTGTCCAAATTGGACCTGATGCACGAGGACGCCGAACCGGACCTCAAGGCGTTCCTCAGCAGCGGACCGGACATCCGCGGCCTGGCCGACCGGATCCTCTAGAACATCGAGCCCGGGTTGAACAGGTTCGCCGGGTCCAGAGCGGACTTGATGGCGCGGTGGACCTTCATCCCGATCGGGCCGATCTCCCGCGCCAGCCACTCGCGTTTGATCCTGCCGACCCCGTGCTCCCCGGTGATCGTCCCGCCGAGGGACAGGCCGACCTCGAGGATGTCGTCGAAAGCCCTGCGGGCACGGGCGAACTCGTCCGCGGACGACGCGTCGTACACGATGGTGGGGTGCATGTTGCCATCGCCCGCGTGGCCGACGACGGCGATGCGCAGGCCGACCTCGGCGCTGATGCGTTCGCACCCGCTGATCAGCTCGGCGATCCGGGTCCGCGGCACGCACACGTCGTCGGTCAGCCAGGTCCCGTAGACCTCAAGGGCGGTCAGCACAGCCCGGCGGGCCTGCAGCAGCATCTGTCCTTCGGCCAGGTCATGCGTCGTGTACGCGAGATCGGCGCCTTCCGCCTGGCAGACCTGTTCGATGACTTCGAGCTCGTGCCGCGCTGCCTCACCGCCCGCATCGGACTGACACAGCAACAGCGCCGCACAGCCCTCTCCAGCACCGAGTTCGGTCTTCAGGTACGCCTCGACGGCCTGGATCGAGGTGGCGTCCATGATCTCCATCAACGAAGGCACCAGGCCCTCACGCACAATCCGCGACACGGCTGCGCCCGCGGCCTCGGTCGTCGAGAACGCGGCGATGGTCGTCCCCGGCACCTGTGGCAGCGGCCGCAGCGCCACGGTGATCTCCGTGATCACCCCGAGCGTGCCCTCGCTGCCGATGAACAACTTGGTCAGGTCGTAGCCCGCGACACCCTTGACCGTCCGGCGCCCGGTCCGCAGCACCTCCCCGGACGCGAGCACGACCTCAAGGCCCAGCACGGAGTCCGTGGTCACGCCGTACTTCACGCAGCACAGCCCACCGGCGTTGGTGGACACGTTCCCACCGATCGTGCACCAGTCGTAACTGGATGGATCCGGCGGATAGAACAGCCCGTGTTTCTCCACCGCGCCCCGGAACTCCAGGTTCACCACTCCCGGCTGCACCACCGCGAGCCGGTTGTCCGGGTCGATCTCCAGGATCTCCTTCATCCGGGTCATCGCCACCACGACACACCCGTCGATGGCGTTCGCGGCCCCGGACAGCCCGCTACCGGCCCCACGCGGCACGATCGGCACCCCTGCCTCGGCACACAGGCGGACAACGGTCTGGACCTCCGAGGTATCCGAAGGGAAGACGACGGCGAGAGGCGTGCCGAAGGGCGCCAGCGGCATCATGTCGTGCTGGTAGCTGCTGGTGGCGTCGGCATCCGTGATGACGGCGTCCGAACCCAGCGCCGAAGCTAACGACTCTGCCAACTTCACGTACTTAAGGTAACCCCTGCCACCTGGCCCCTAACAGTCTTTCGGCGGGCGGCGATCCTCCGATGAGTGATCTACAGTGAAAGTTGTCACGTCAAGGTTGACGGGGATGTCGGGGAGGCGATGGCCGTGGTTGAGCTACCTGCTACCCCCAGCATGGCGAGTCGCTTGCTGGTACGGCTGATGATCTCGAGCCTGCGCGTGCTCGGCGGAGTGGTCCGGCCGGGCACCACGCCGCTGAAGATCGTGCGTGAGGCGTTCGACGCGGTGGGCAGAACCCCGTTGCCGCTCGGCACCAAGATCCGCAATGTGACCGCGGGCGGCGTCCCCAGCCTGTGGATAACCGCCAGGGGAACTAGTGAATCCCCTGGTGTTCTGCTGTATTTACATGGTGGCGGGTTCGTCTGCGGGTCGCCGACGACGCACCGGCAGCTCGCCGCCCGGATATCCGCTTCGGCTGGTTTGCCGGTATTGCTGGTGGACTACCGGCTGGCGCCCGAGTTCCCCTTTCCCGCGGCCGCCGAGGACGCCCTGACCGCCTACCGATGGCTGCTGGCCGAGGGGTACTCGCCCGAGCAGATCGTGGTCGGCGGGGACTCCGCGGGCGGGCATCTGACCGCGTGCCTGCTGGCCGACATCGCCGCCGACGGCCTGCCGATGCCGGGCGCCGCGGTGATGCTGTCGCCGTTCCTGGACCTCACTGGCAGTGAGCTTGCGACACGCGATGCATCCGCTCGTGACCCATTCGTACCACCGGACTACGCGGTCTGGTGCGGCAAGGCCTACGCGGGCGAGACCCTGCTGACCCATCATCGGTTGGACGTGCTGCAGGTTCGCAAACACGGTTGGCCACCGGTGCTGATCCAGGTCGGCGACACCGAGTGCCTGCTTGGCGACT
>CBIMJO010000137.1:0-11600 GCA_966244135.1 uncultured Actinocrispum sp.
ATCGTGTAATCCGCGCCCAACATGCCGACCGACACCGGGGTGTCCTCGGGCTCGGGCGCGGCATGCCGGCCCAGCCCGGCGACCTTGGGACGCCGGGCCGGCGACGCGGCGGGACGGCGGCGCGGGGGTGGCACTGTCGATGTCCTTCCTAGACGATCACTGACCGGTTGCCGAGTAGGGCACCTGACGCAGACCCTTGACCTTCCAGCCATCGTCGGTCTGGTCCAGCGCCGCCTCGATGCGCAGCCGCTTGACCGGGTTGGGGTCCGGGTTCTGCGCACCGGTCTCGGTGACCTTCGTGTCCACCACGACCAGGATGGTCGCTTCCTTCTTCTGCAGGTTCACGTCCTGGACGGCGGTCTCGCGGACCGAGGAGGTGGTGACCACCTTGCTGTCCCGGATCCGTTTCTTGAAGTCCTCTTGGTTCTTCACGTAGTCGTCGTGCACGGCGCCGGTCGACACGTCCAGGAACCCCTGGTAGACGGCGTCCACGTTCTGGTAGTTCAACGACGTCAAGGTGGCCACCGCGGCCGCGCCGGTGGACGCGACCTCCTCGCGGGCCCGGGCGACGTCCGCGTCCGGCCCGGACGCGGTCGCCCACATGACCCCGAAGATCCCGGCGAACACTCCCGCGATCACCAGCAACCCGATCGCCACGTACAACGCGGGGCGGTACAGCTTCGTCATCATGCTCCCGTGAGACCCAGCAGCTGGATCAGGTTGAGCGGTCCTGGCGGGTTCTGCCCGAACCCGGGCAGGCCCGCCTGCTCGGCGAGCTGCTGCTGCGGACGACCGGCGTTGCCCTGAACCTGCGCCTGGCTCGGAGCAGCGACCTTACCTCCGAAGGGCGCGTTCTGGGAGCCGCGGACGTTGATCGGGCTGCCGACCGGTTCGGCGCAGTAGGCCTGCTCGTTGGCCGGAGCAGGCGCAACGTCGTTACCGGCACGGCGCTTGGTCTGCTCGTAGCCCTTCACGCAGGGCGGTGGGTTGAACAAGTTCAAGGCCAGACCCAGGTGCGCGGTGCCGTCGCCGGGCGCCACGGTGTGCGAGCCGACCGCGACCACCGGGTAGGTGACCAGCGCCTGCTCCAGGCCCGCGGTCCTGGTCTCCAGGATGTTGGACGTGGTCAGCAGGTTCGCCAGGACGATGCCCAGCGAGTTGCCGGAGTCGCGCAGCAGGCCGGAGACCTGCTCGGCGGCCTGCGGGGTGGCCGCGATCAGCCGCCGGATGTCGCCGTCGGAGTTCTTCAGCTGCTCGTTGAGCTGGGCCAGGCTGGCGCTGAAGTCCTTGATGTTGCCCGCTTCGACGTTCTGCGTGTCCAGCACGGTCCCGGCCGAGTTCAGCAGGTCCAGGGTCTGTGGCAGGTGCTCGTTGGCGGCGCGGGTGAAGCTGCCGGTCGAGTCGAGCAGCACCTGCAGGTCCGGCCCGGTGCCGGCGAACGCCTTGTCCAGCTCGTCCACCACGGTCCGCAACGACCCGGTCGGCACCGAAAGGGCCAGGTCATCAAGGTCCCGCAGGACCTTGTCGGTCGACAGCGGCACGCGTGCCTTGTCCGCCGCGATCACCGACGTGCTCGTCAGGTAGGGGCTGGTGTCCTTCTTCGGCTGCAGGTCGACGAACTGCTCGCCGACCGCGGACCGGTTGGCCACCACGGCTTCCAGGTCCGCCGGGATGTTCGGCGCGTCCGGCGCGATGTCCAGGTCGACCTCGAGGCCGTCGCGGGTCAGCCGGATCTCGCCGACCCGCCCGACCTGCACGCCCCGGTAGGTCACCTCGGCGTTGGTGAAGATGCCGCCGGAGTCCATCAGCTCGAGCTTGACCGTGTAGCCCTTGTCGCCGAACACCTTGCCCAGATCGGTGAACCGGAACAACGCGTACACCACGGCGATGACCGCGATCACGAAGAACGCGATGATCTGCAACCTGGTCCGGCGGGTCAGCATTTGCCACCTCCCAGCAGCGAACCGAGCAACCCGCCGGCCCCGGCGTTGCAGGACTTCTGCGCCGGCTGCTGGCTGGACAGGTTGGGCACGTTGAGCGGCGGCGGGGTACCCGGCTGGGTGCCCTCCTTGCCGCTGGTCAGCTGGCCGAGCAGGGGGATGTCCTGCAACGGGTTCTGCCGGCTGCGGCCCAGGTTGGTCACCACTTCCTGCAGGTTGAGGTCCAGCTTGGCGTACAGGTTGAAGTAGTCGCCCTTCACGCCCGCCACCGCGGAGTCCGGGAACGGGAAGCTGAGCAGGATCTGCAGCGCGTTCGGCAGGTTCGCCCCGGCCTCACTGAGCTTCTGCAGGGTCGGCGTCAGCGCCTTGAGGTCGGCGACCACATCCGCCTTGCTCTTGTTGATCGTGTCTGTGGCGACCCCGGAGAGCTGGTCGAGGCTCTGCAGCATGGACACCAGCTGCGGCCGCTGCTCGGACAGCACCTTCAGGCCCGGGGTGATCTCGTCGACCACTGTGGCGATCTTGTCCTTCTGTCCATTGAGGACACCGGACAGCTTGTTCAGGCCGTCCAACGCTTTGGTGATGTCACCCTTGCGAGCGTCCAGATCGGACACGAGCTTGTTCACGTTGGTCAGCAGGGCGCGCAGCTGCGGTTCGTTGCCCTCGGCGACCTGGTTGAGCTCCTGCGCGATGGTGTGCAGCTGGTCGACGCCACCGCCGTTGAGCAGCATGGACAACGCGCCGAGGACCTCTTCGACCTCGGTGATGCGGTTGGTCCGGTCCAGCCCGATGTACGCGCCATCGGCCAGTTTGCCCTGCTCCTGCCCCTGAGCGGGCGGGGTCAGCTCGATGTACTTCTCCCCGAGCAGGCTGGACTGGCGCAGCTGAGCCAAAGCGTTCGCGGGCAGCTGGACGTCGCCGTTGACCCGCAAGGTGACTTCCGCGGTCCAGCCGTCCTTGGCCAGCGCGATGTTCTCCACCCGGCCGACCGGCACCTCGTTGACCTTCACGCCGGACTGCGGCACGAGGTCGAGCACGTCCCGGAACTGGGCCTTCACCGTGTACGGGTGGTCGCCGAGGTCCGCGCCGCCGGGCAGCGGCAGGTCGTAGATGCCCCCGAAACTGCACGAGGACAGCATCAGCACGCCGGCGACGGCCAGGATCAGGCGCCTCACTTGGCACCTCCCGCGAACGGCATCGGCACGTTCCCGCTCTGCAGGCCGTTGATCACCTGCGCGACCGACGGCAGCGGCAGCGCGCCCTGCAGCACCGGCGCGAGCTTGCCGCACGTGTCGGCGAGGATCTGCGGGACGTTCGCCGGGGTCGTCTGCTTGAGCAGGCGGCAGACCATCACGATCGGCGGGTTGGTCAGGTCGTTGAGGTCCGCGCGGGCGTCCAGCGTGCCCGAGGACGCGTTGTACGTGTTCAGCACGTTGCCCAGGGCCAGCGGGGCCACGTCCAGCACCTCGGCCAGCGCGGCCCGCTCGTCCACCAGCACCTGGGTGACCGACGCGAGTTTGTCCACATTGGTCTTCAGCCGGGCGCGGTTGTCCTTGATGAACTGCTGCACGCTTTCCAGCGCGGTGGACAGCTGCTGCACGGCCTGCGCGAGGTTGGTCCGTTCCGAGGCCAGGAACTTGCTGACGTCGGCGAGCTGTTCGGAGAACTGCCGGACGTTCTTGTCGCTGCCGGCCAGGGTCCCGGTGAACTTCTGCAGGTTGTCCACTGTGGAGAAGAGCTGTTCCTGGCTGCCGGACAGGGTTCTGGCCGCGTCGCCGAGCTGCTTGATGGTGTCGTGCGCGGCCTCGCCGTTGCCTTCGAGGTTCTTGGCCAGGGTGTTCAGCAGGTCCGACAGGGCGCCGTTCTTGTTGGCGCCGTTGGGACCCAGCGTCGTGCTGACCCGGTTGAGCGACGCGTAGAGGTCGTCGACCTCCAGCGGGGTCGCGGTCCGGGCACGGTCGATGGTCGCCCCGGTGCGCATCTGCGGGCCGCCGACGTAGGCCGGGCCGAGCTGCACGTACCGGTCGCTGACCAGGGACGGCGCCACGATCACCGCGGACGCGTCCGACGGGATCGGGATGTCGTTGTCCACCAGCAGGTCCACGCGCACCTGGTCGCCCTGCGGCTCGACCTTGTCCACGGTGCCCACCGCGACACCGAGGACTCGCACGTCGTTTCCGGCGTAAAGACCCACGGCACCACCGAAGAACGCGGTAATCCGCTTGTTGTTGCCGTCCCGCAACACGAACCACAGCACGAGAGCCGCCACGAGGGCCAGCACGCACGCGATCGCTACCCCACGACCGAGGTCGCGGGAGCGGCGTGTCTTGAAGACCGAAGATCCGCCTGCGGGGTCGAGCATTGGCTCTGTCATGGCAGGCACCCCTGCGGGTTGATCGGGCCGACGGACGGCGGGAGCAGGCCGCAGATGTAGTTGTCGAACCAGCGGCCGTTGCCCAGGGTGTTGGTGAACTCCCGGACGAACGGCGCCAGCTTCTCGATGCCCTTGCCCAGGTCCTCCTGGTTGCGCTGGAGCATCGCGGTGAACTGGTCGAGCTGGGTGAGCACCGGGTCCAGCTGCTTGTTGTTGTCGTCCACCAGGCCCTTGAGCTGCTCGGCCAGCTTCTGCGTGCCGGTCAGCAGCGCGTCGATGGCAGCCTTGCGCTTCTTGATCTCATCGAGCAGCAGGTTGCCGTCCGCCAGCAGCTTCTGCACCTCGGCGTCGCGGTCGGCGAGGGTCTGGGTGATCTGCTGGGTGTTGTCCAGCAGCTTCGCCAGCTGGTCGTCCCGGCTGGAGATGGTCTTGGACAACGCGGACAGCCCGTCCAGCGCGCCCTTCACGTTGTCCGGGGTGTCCTGGAACGTCTGCGAGAGCACCTCGAAGCTCTTGGCCAGCTGCGGGGTGTCGACCTCGTTGACCGTGTCGGCGAGCCCGCGGAACGCCTCCAGCACGTCGTAGGGCGCCATCGTGCGGCTGCGCGGGATCGGCTGGCCCGGGTTCATCACCGCGGTGCCGTCCGGCTCCAGGGCGAGGAACTTCTGCCCCAGCAACGTCTTGATCTTGATCGCGGCCCTGGTCCGGTCGCCCACCCAGGCGTCCTTGACCTTGAACGCGACCACCACGGAGTTGCCGGCCAGCGACACGTCGGTGACCTTGCCGACCTTCACCCCGGCGACGCGCACCTCGTCGGTCGGCTTGATCCCGGCGGCCTCGGAGAACTCCGCCTTGTAGGTGGTGCCGCCGCCGATGATCGGCAGGTCGTCGGAGTAGACCGCGGCCAGCAGCACCAGCGCGATCACCACCAGTCCGGTGATGCCGATGGTGATCGGGTTGCGGGAACGGAACGACTTCATGCCTTGCACCTCGGCTGACTGACCGGCGCGATCGGGATGCTGATCGGCTGGGAGATCAGCGGCGGCAACGCCACCGACCCGGACGCCGAGCACAGGAAGAAGTTGAACCACGAGCCGTAGCTGGCGGTGCGGGTCAGCGCGGTCAGCTTCTCCGGCATGAACTGGAAGAAGTGCTCCACGACCTGCTCGCTGTCGTTGAGGTTCTTGGTCAGGCTGCCCAGGCCGGCGATGTCGTTCTTCAACGGCTCGCGCGACTCGGCCAGCAGACCGCCGGTGGTGACGGCCAGCCCGGACAGCGCCTGGATGGCGTCGCCGATCGGCTTGCGGTCCGCGGCCAGGCCGGAGACCAGCTGCTGCAGCTGGACGATCAGGTCGGACAGCTGCGCGCCGTGCGCGTTCACGGTGTCCAGCAGGCTGTTCAGGTTGGTGATCACCTCGCCGATCACCTGGTCCTTGTCCGCGATCGCCGAGGTCAGCGTGGCGGTGTGGGCCAGCAGCGAGTCGACCGTGCCGCCCTCGCCCTGCAGCACCTGGATGATCTCGTAGGACAGCTTGTTCACGTCGTCCGGCGACAGCGCGCGGAACAACGGCTTGAAACCGTTGAACAACTCGGTCAGGTCGAGCGCGGGCTTGGTGCGTTCCAACGGGATCGTCGCGCCCGGTTCCAGCAGCCCGGAGCCGGTGCCCTGGCCGAGCGCGATGTAGCGCTGGCCGACCAGGTTGCGGAACTTGATCTGTGCGGTCACGCCCGCGGGCAGCCGGCGGCCCGCGTCCACCGAGAACTTCACCTCGGCCTGCTTGCGGTCCGCAATGGACACATCCTCGACCTGTCCGACTCGGACACCCGCGATGCGCACATCATCGCCTGGCAGCAGCGAAGTGACGTCGGTGAACCGAGCCGAGTACGAGTTCGTGGACGACAGGTTGGCGTTCGCGATCGAGATCGCGAGGATGGTCGTGGCCACGACGGTGATCACGATGAACAGCGCCAGCTTCACCAACGGCGCGGCGAGGCCCCTCATTTCGCGGTCACCTCCGCTCCCCTGAAGACCGGTGCGGCAAGCAAAGTCGTCCAGGTCGGCACGTCATCGGGCGACATGTCCAGCTGCCCGGCCATGATCGCGGCGACGAACCGCTGCTCGGCCTCGGTGTTCGGCAAACCGGCGTCCATCGAGGCGGATTGCGGCGACACGACCTGGCCGATCAGGCTCGGCGGCAGCACACCGTCAGACGCGCTGCGGGCCGGTGGCGGCGACTTGGACCCGTCCTTGAGCGGCCCGTCCGGCGGATGCTGCGGGAACGGGTTCGGGAACTGTTTGAAGTCGTAGCACCGCGGTCCGCGCTTGTCGTCGTACCGCGGCTCGTCCTGTCCCGCCTTGTAGGCGCCGCGGTTGACGGTGACCTCGAGGGTCGCGTGCAGACCGGGTTCGTTGGTGCCCTTGCCGAAGGCCACGTCCAGCGCGGGGATGGACTCGGCCATCTGGCGCAGGAAGCACGGGTACTCCGGCGCGTACCTGGCCAGCACCTCGAGCGTCGGCCGCGACGAGTCGGCGAACCTGATCAGGTTGTTCTTGTTGACCTGCAAGAAGGTCTGCAGGTCGACCGAGGCCGTGGTCAGGCTGCCGTACAAAGTGGACAGGTTGTCCTTCTGCTCGGCGACGGTCTTGGACGTCACCGTCAGGTCGTTGAGCGCCTGCACCAGCTGCGGCGTGGCTTCGCTGTAGGTGTCGGAGAACTTCACCAGCGCCTGCAGATCGTGTTGCAGCTGCGGGATGTGCGGTGTCAGCTCACCGACGTACTGGCCCAGCTCGGCGAGCGTGTCACCGAGCGGCTTGCCGCGGCCCTCCAGGGCGGTCGAGATCGCGGTCAGCGTGCTGGACAGCTTCTGCGGCTGAACCGCTTGCAGCACCGGGAGAAGGTCGTTGAGCGCCTTCTCCACCTCGATCGCGCTGGTCGACTTGTCCTGCGAGATGTGGTCGCCCGCCTGCAGCGTGTGCGCCGAGGGCTGCTGCGGGATCTGCAGCGCCACATAGCGTTCGCCGAACAGCGTCTTGGGCAGGAACTGCGCGGTGACGTTGCTCGGGATCAGGTCGACCTTGTCCGGGTCCAGCGCCAGGGTCAGTTCGGCTCCATGCGCGGTCGGCCGGATGTCCTGCACGGAACCGACGATCAGCCCGCGCACCTTGACGTCCGAGCGCTGCTGCAGCTGGTTGCCGACCTTGTCCGTGCTCAGGTTGACGTTCACGAAGGACGAGAACGACTTGTTGAAGAAGGCGACGGAGAGCGCGACGAACCCCACCAGCATCGCGATGAACGCGACGCCCAGCAGACGGCGCCTGAGTGTCGTCATCCGGCGATCCTCACCGTCGTGGTGGTGCCCCAGATCGCCAGGCTCAGGAAGAAGTCGAGCAGTGTCACCGAAACGATCGTCGTGCGCACCGCGCGGCCGACGGCGACACCGACGCCCGCCGGGCCGCCGCTGGCGCGGTAGCCGTAGTAGCAGTGCGTCAGGATGATGAGAACGCTGAAGATCAGCACCTTGCCGAACGACCAGAACACGTCTTGCGGGGGCAGGAAAAGGTCGAAGTAATGGTCATAGGTGCCCGCTGACTGCCCATAGAAGTAGACCGTGATCGTGCGCGCGGCCACGTACGAGCTGAGCAGGCCGATGATGTACAGCGGGATGACCGCGATGAACCCGGCCATGATCCGGGTGGTCACCAGGTAGGGCAGGCTCGGCACGCCCATCACCTCGAGCGCGTCGATCTCCTCGGAGATCCGCATCGCGCCGAGCTGGGCGGTGAACCCGGAGCCGACGGTGGCCGACAGCGCGAGCCCGGCCACCAGGGGCGCGATCTCTCGGGTGTTGAAGTACGCCGAGACGAACCCGGCGAACGCGGCGGTGCCGATCTGGTTCAGCGCGGCGTAACCCTGAAGGCCCACAACAGTTCCGACGAACAGGGTGAGGCCGAGCATGACGCCGATGGTGCCGCCGATGACCGCGAGCGCCCCGCTGCCGAAGCTCACTTCCGCGAGCAGGCGCAGGGTCTCGCGCATGTACTTGGTGATCGTCGCCGGGATCCACGCCAGGGCGCGGATGTAGAACGACATCTGGTCGCCGGCCTTGTCCAGCATGTCCAAGGGGCGGCGCAACTGGTCCCGAACGGTCATCTCGTGTCAGCTCCCCTTCGCCGGGACGACCGTCAGGTAGACCGTAGTCAACACAAAGTTCACGAAGAACAGCAACAGGAACGTGATGACCACCGACTGGTTCACCGCGTCACCGACGCCCTTCGGGCCGGGCGGCGGGTTGAGGCCGCGGTAGCACGCGACCACCCCGGCGATGAACCCGAAGATCAGCGCCTTGAGCTCACTGATCCACAGGTCCGGCAGCTGCGCCAGCGCGGAGAACCCGGCGAGGTAGGCACCGGGGGTGCCGCCCTGCAGGACCACGTTGAAGAAGTAGCCGCCGAGCACACCGACGACGCTGACCAAACCGTTGAGCAGCACCGCGATCAGCATCGACGCCAGCACCCGCGGCACGACGAGTCGTTGCACCGCGCTGACGCCGAGCACCTCCATCGCGTCGATCTCCTCGCGGATGGTCCGCGCGCCGATGTCCGCGCACATCGCCGAGCCACCGGCGCCGGACACGAGCAGCGCGGTGACCAGCGGCGAAGCCTGCTGGATGATGGCGAGCACGCTCGCCGCGCCCATGAACGACTGGGCGCCCAGCTGGGTCACCAGCGACCCCAACTGCAGTGCGATGACCGCGCCGAACGGGATCGCGACCAGCGCGGTGGGCAGGATCGACACGCTCGCGATGAACCAGGACTGCTGGATGAACTCGCGGAACTGGAACGGTCGCTGGAAGAACCCGCGCACGACATCGAGGCCGAGGGCGAACATCTGGCCGGTCTCGCGAAGTGCGCCCGCACCAGGGAATGACGACCTGGTGGTACGGCTTGTCACACCCCACCACCCGATCCCTGCTCAGGCGGCCGCCACTGCGTCTGCGGCAGGTCGGCCACCCCGAGGTCGCCCTGGATGCGGTCGCGGGGTGCCGGCGCCGGCCTTGGTCTCTGACCAGCCGGGACGGTCGCCGCGGCCTGCACGAACATGTGCGGGCGGACGCCGTAGTGCGCCTGCTCCTCGGGCGTGAGACTTTCGATGATTCCCTCCTGCGCGGCGGGCGGCAGGGTGTGCAGGATGCTCATCACCCTGTCCTTGCGCCGCCGGATACCCATCCGCTCCGGCAGCCCGGGCGTGACCTGCAGCTGCGGCACCACACCGCGAACGTCCTCAGTGGACCCGTCGTGGTGGCCCTCGTCGGCCATCCGCTGCTCGGCGGCCATGGTGGCGGTGTCCTTCTCCTCGGACATGCCGATCGGGCCGAGCCTGCTGCCGTTGAGGAACTGGCGCACAACCGGCTCGTCGGAAGTCAGCAGGACCTCGCGGGGGCCGAACATGATCAGCTCGCGCCGGAACAGCATGCCCAGGTTGTCCGGGACGGTGCGGGCGAGGTTGATGTTGTGCGTGACGATCAGGATGGTCGCGTCGATCTGCGCGTTCAGGTCGATCAGCAGCTGGCTGAGGTAGGCCGTGCGGACCGGGTCCAGGCCGGAGTCCGGCTCGTCGCACAGGATGATCTCGGGGTCCAGCACGAGGGCGCGGGCCAGGCCGGCGCGCTTGCGCATCCCGCCGGAGATCTCGCCGGGGAGTTTCTTCTCCGCGCCGGTGAGACCGACCATCTCCATCTTCTCGAGCACGATCCGGCGGATCTCCGTCTCGGACTTCTTGGTGTGCTCGCGCAGCGGGAAGGCGATGTTGTCGTACAGGTTCATCGACCCGAACAGCGCGCCGTCCTGGAACAGCACGCCGAACAGCTTGCGGATCTCGTAGAGCTTGTGCTCCGAGCAGTGCACGATGTCGACGCCGTTGATGACGCAGCGGCCCCGGTCCGGCTTGAGCAGGCCGATCATCGACTTGAGGAACACGGACTTGCCGGTTCCCGACGGTCCCAGCATCACGGACACCTCGCCGGGCGGCAGGGTCAGCGTGACGTCTCGCCAGATGGTCTGCCGACCGAAGGACTTCGTCAGACCTTCGACCACCACTTCGGCGCCCATCGACCCTCCCGAGCTGTGTACACGGCACATGTCGTCGTCAGGTGCAACGAGTCGGACCTGCCGGGGTTACTGCTTGGTACGGGCAAGGTACAGACTCTCCGGCGCCTAGTCGAATCAACGTGCAGTAGGCCACCCGGCCCTGGACAATACGCCGCTCGGCTGTACGCGGGTGATGCCCCCTGTCACACCAGGCGGGTCAACCGGTTCGCCAAATGGGCAACGGCGATTTTCAGTTCCGGCGGTTCGAGGATTTCGGCTTCAAACGGGATCCTCGCCACATGCACGGCCATCCAGTCGAGGTCCTCGCCGCCGAAGATGAGCACATTTCCCTCGACTCTCCCGGCGAGTGGCGGGACGAGTTCGCGGATGTGGTCCGGCGCGGCATCTATCCGGATCCGGGCGAGATACCGGTAGGGCGCGTCGGTCACGGATCGCTGGACAGAGGTGCCGGGGTCGGGGTGGTCGCGGGGTTTGAACCGCCAGGTGGTGGTCGTGAGTTCCCGCATCCGGTCGAGCCGGAAAGTGCGCCAGTCCTCGCGGTCGGTATCCCAGGCCATCAGGTACCAGCGCCGTCCGCCGGTGACCATCCGGACGGGCTCGACCGTGCGTTCCTCGTCGCGGTACCGGAACCGGACCCGCACGGCGTCGCGGCAGGCGCGCGCCAGGGTCATCAGGGTCTCGGCGTCGATCTCGTTGGAGCCGCCGAAGGTCTCGGTCGCGTTGTGCACGGTTCTGACCTCTTCGCGCAGCCGCGGGGGCATGACCTGGTCGAGCTTGGCCAACGCCCGCAGCGCCGCCTCACCCGCACCCGCGACCGTGCCACCCGACGCCAGCCGCAGCGACACCGCCGTCGCGATCGCCTCCTCGTCGTCGAGCAGCAACGGCGGCAACCTCGTCCCCGCCCCCAGCTGGTACCCACCCGCCGGCCCCGCCGTCGCGTGCACGGGATACCCCAGCGTTCTCAGGCGGTCCACATCCCGCCGGATCGAACGGTCGGTCACCCCCAGCTCGGCGGCCAGTTCGGCGGCGGTCCACGAGGGCCGCCGTTGCAATGGCGATGGACCGCATTGGAGGCGGGGCCGCGCCGGAATGCGCGGCCGTCTGCCCTCTAGAGTCCGGCGTCCGCGCGCAGCGCGTTCGCCTTGTCGGTCCGCTCCCAGGTGAACTCGGGCTCGGT
>CBIMJO010000138.1:0-11585 GCA_966244135.1 uncultured Actinocrispum sp.
TGCCGGGAGCCGCGAGCGCACCGCCGACAAGGTGGACCTCCAGCAGGTGCGAGCGGTTTTGGTTCTCCCCGATCAGCATGGGTGTGTAGCCCTCCCGCATCCGCAGCTCGTGCCCGGAGAGCAACATCGTCTGCCCGGGCATGCGGATCGGCAACCGTCCCTCGTTCCGGACCCACCACTCCCGCCCATCACACTTCAACAACCCATGCAACCGACTCACATACGGGTCGTTGGTGCCGACCGGAACGTGCACATCATCCTTGCCCCGTCCGAACATCAACGTAAAGCGCCGAGGCGGCACGGCATACCCGCCATCGGCGGACAGGACGAAGATCGTGCCCGGCGGCGCCTGCTGGTCACCGGGCGGCAGCTTCGGCAGCCCGCCCGCAAGACTGGGCGTGGACGCGGGCAGCAACTGCGGCACCAAGTCCCGAAACGTCACCTCGAACTCCCCTCCAGCGGCCTCAAGCCCGAGTATGCGGCCAAACTCTCAGGACCGGTCCCGAACACCACCAGAACCAACAGCCAGCACGCGGGAACCACCCCAGTACCACTCTCACGGACCACCGAACCACCATCGCGCCCGGCCGGAGGCCACTGCCCGCAGAGCGACCCGGCGCGGCGACTCGGCCCCAAAACCACACCTATCAACAACACCAGCCCGGTCACAACGCCCAAGGCCGCCCCCAGGAGGGGCTCGGCCTGGTTTCCGGGCGCGATGGCCCTGGGCGGTGTCTGATGGCCGGAGATCACCATGGAGGTGAGCCAGCCGCGCGAGAGCGCACGTCGCCTTGCGGACCCAGTCATCGGGCTGAGCGCGATGGCGGGTCCGGCTGGCCGTGCCCTCTTGCCGAGCGTGGCGATGGTTACTTCGGGCCGTGGCCTCGGGCCGAGCGAGATGGAGGTGCCCTGAAGATCCGTAGCGCGAGGCCGAGTGTGATGGCGGTCCTGCGGGCCGAGCCGCCAGGCTGCGCGCCAGCTGTCCGCGGCCCGCAGCCTGGGAGCGCGTGCGGCAGTGGGTCCAGCGGGCCGTGTCCTCGGGCCGGTGGTTCCGTGGGCCATGGCCTCGGAGCGAGCGCGAGGTGAGTCCGGCGGGTCGGTGGCCTTGGGCCGGGTGGGACAGCGGGTGCTGCTGACCGTGGTGTTGGGCTGAGCGCGATGGCGGGTTCGGTGGGCCGCGCCTTCGGACCGAGCGTGGCAGTGGGTCGTTCGGGCCGTGTCCTCGTAGGGGGCGTGATAGTGGGTACGGCGGTTCGTGTCCTTGGGCTTGGCGTGACCGTGGCGTTGGGCTGAGCGCGATGGCGGGTGCTGGTTGTGTTGTGGGGGTCGGGGGTGGGGGTTAGGTGAGTTCGATGAGGGTGAGGAGGCGTAATTCGGTGCTGAGCCAGGTTTCGGTGGTGGGGGTTCTGGCCAGAGTGGACAGTCGGGTGGCGGTGGTGTGGAAGCCAGCGTGGTGGAGGTCGGTGGCTGTTTCGTCGAGGTGGGTCCGGGTGGGGGTGTGGTTGAGGCCGCGGTGGGCGAGTTCGGCGCAGGCGGTCAGGGCTCTGTCCAGTGTGGATGGGTAGGTGATCATGGTGTCGGGGAGGTGTGTGGGCTGGTGTGTAGGGGTTAGGTCGGGGACGATGAGGGTGGTGGGTGTGCGGATGGCGATGGGGTCGATGACGAGGGTGCCGTTCTGCCGGCGGAGTGAGCCGCTGATGGAGTGGGGGTCGGCGGCCAGGGCCTCGGCGAGGGCGTCGAGGGCGCCTGGGCAGATTCCGCGGTAGGTGGCCGAGATCAGCGCCTCAGTGCCCTTGGTGTCGACGATGGTGGCGTCGAGTCGTTGTGCGCCAGGGCGGTAACCGATGTCTTCGACCTCGGCGATCTCGGTCACCCGGACGAATTCCGCCTCGATCCGGGGCCGGACGAACCTCGGCGGCAGGTCGGCCAACTGCTCGACGGTCGCCTTGAAGTCCCGCACCACCAAGGCATCCGGCAGCTGGTCCCAGCCTGACCCGACTGGTGTGACCGAGGTCTTGCCGACCCGGTTGGACCCGATCCGCACGACCCGGCTGGCCGTGCGCACCGCCGACTCGGACACGATGGTCGACACGGCCACCGTGTCGAGCGACGTGCCGAGCAACCGCCGCGAAGCCGCGGGACGCCGCACCACGAGTACGGCCGAGTCGCTCGCCAGGAACACCTCCGCCGAGCCGTCGCCCCGGACCCGGCAGCCCAGGGAGGTCAGCCGGACCCGCCGCAACGGGGTGTCCGCGGGCTCATCCCCGCCCAGGACCTGGGATCGCGGACCGGTCGCGCGCTGCCGGGCGTGCAGCTCGGTGATCAGCTCCGCGACCCGTTCCGGCCGGTACCGGCTGCTCCGATCCTGGTACGCCGTCAGCTGATCGGCGAGATCGGCAACGGCCGCGGCAGGCCAGTGCAGCTTCTCCTCGCTGAGCCGGTCGCCGGCTGTTCGCAGGGCGGCGATCAGGATCGGGCTGGCATTCGCCGCGCCGTCGGTGAGGACCTGGGTAGCGAGGTCCACCGCAGCCGAGAGCGCCTCGCCAGGTGCCGCCGCCACGCGACCGACGTCGAACAGAGCATTCTCGGTCAGGCCCCTGGCATCGGCCTCACGGAACGCCCACACGGCGAGTACCACGACCTCATCCCGTTTGGCAGCAACGACATCGGTATCGACATGACCGATGTCCCCAGGGACGAGGAAGCGGACCGTGCAGGTGGACAGCTCCGCCGTGGCAACGGGATCTTCCGCAGCGGGCCATCGCAGTCGCACCGAGTAGCCCGCCTTGGCCAGCCGCCGGGCCGACGTCATCACTCGCTCGCCGAACGTCTTCGTCAACGTTTCGTCGCTGATCTCTCCGGGTGACCAGGCGGCGAACGCAGGCTTCTCGTGAAGGCGTTGGTAGGCAAGGACAAGGGCGATCTCGTGGCGGCAGATCCCAGTGGCCGCACAGGAACACCACGCCGCGTCGAGCGTGGCTCCGTGCGGGAGCGCCGATTCGGTGCCGTCCGGGAACCGGCCCCGCACGGTTCCATCGACGGTCGCCACCTCGGGAGCCGGTTCCTTCGCGGCCCGTTTGACCAGGCCACGGTTCGCCAGCGCCGCGAGCGCGTCCTCGGTCAGGGCCAGCAGATCGGTGCGGTCCATCAGCCCAGCCGTTCCGCGACGAACTCGGCGAGCCGGCCCGGCGTCATCGCACCGACGCGCGCACCCACGTCCGCGAGCCGTTGGGCGGTCATCAGGTCGTAGGCCGGGTTCGCGTCCTCGTCCAGGGCGGCCAGGCCCAGGACGTGCGTGCCTTGCTCGACCAGGCCACGCACCGTGTGGATCAGGAGGCCGGCGTCCCCTCCCTCGTAGAAGTCGGTGATCACCGCGACGATCGCCCGCCGCGGGTTCTCCACCAGGCGGGCCGCGTACGACACCGCCTTCGCGATGTCCGTGCCGCCGCCGAGCTGCACCTTCATCAGCAGCTCGACCGGGTCGGTGACGTCCTGGGTCAGGTCGACCACGTTGGTGTCGAACGCGATCAGGTGCGTCTTCAGGCCCGGCACACTCCACAGGCAGGCCGCGGTCACCGCCGAGTGGATCACCGAGCCGGCCATCGAGCCGGACTGGTCCACCACCAGGATCAGCTGCCAGTTCTCCACGTGCCGGCGGGTGCGGGTGATGAACTTCGGCTCCTCGATGGTCACCCGCCGGTGCTCGGGCTGGTAGTGCGCCAGGTTGGCCCTGATCGTGGCGTGGAAGTCGAAGTTCCTGGCCTGTTTGAAGGTGCTCGGCCGGCGCGAACGGGTACCGCTGAAGGACTTGCGGACCTCCGGTTTGAGCCGCTCCAGCAGGTCCCGGACGACCCGCTGGACGATCCGGCGGGCCAGCGCGAGCACGTCCGGATTCATCAGGTGCTTGGTCCGCAGCACCACGCGCAGCAAGGCGGTGTTGGGCTCCATGCGTTCCAGGACCGCCGGGTCGGTCACGATGTCGGTGATGTCGTAGCGCTCCACCGCGTCGCGCTCGAGCCGTTCGATCGTCTCCTTCGGGAACAACTGGTGGATCTCGTCCAGCCAGTCCACCGTGCGCAGCACGGAGTCCCCGCTGCCGGCACCACGGATGTCGCGGTCGGCCAGCTCCTTCTCCCTGCCGTAGAGCCATTGCAGGGCCGCGTCCTGCCGGCCGGCGTGCACACTCAGCGGACCGGTGCAGTCCGCAGCCGGCTCACCCAGGATGAGCCGCCACCGTTCCAGGTCCGTCATGCCAGGCCCTCCCTTGCCAGCAGGCGTTCCACGGTCGCCTCCAACGCGATGGCCTCGGCCCGCACATAGGGATCTCCGTTCAGGCGCACCATGCTTCGCGCGGAGGCCGAGATCCCGCGATGCGCCAGGATCTTGGCCGCGAACGCCTCCCGTTCCAGGGGCGGGAAGAAACCGAAGGCCTGACGCAGTGCGGGCAGGGCGACCAGGAACTCGTTGTGGGACAACGAGGAAACGGTCCGGTCCAGCAGGCCGACGATGTCCTCGCTGCCCAGTACCTCGTCACGGGCCATCGCGAACAACCCGGCGAGCCAGTCGCCCACGGCCAGGACTTGGTCCGCGTCCACGGGATCGCCCAACATCCAGGCGAGCCCGCACGCGGCTCCCCGGAGATCCAACGGCGCAGCCTCGTCCGCACGTACCCGGCGAGCAACCGCGAGGACCATCCCGGGATCGTGGTCGAGCACGCCCGGCGCGTGCCGCACGGCGTCCCGGACGCCGACGAGGGCACGGATCCGGCCAGGATCCGCGGGTTGGTCGCCGCCACGCATCCCGTCCACCAGCCACAGCACCCTGACGACCGCCGCGTTGACCACAGCACCCAACGTCGGACTGCTCGCAGTGCCGTGGTGACTGTCGTGCCGCCACAACGCGAGTACGTCACCCAGCACCCCACCGAGCAGCGGGAGGTCGTGTGCGGTCGTGATGCCCTGGATCAGCCGGGGCACGGTGTCGGCCGGCAGTGTGCCGATCCCGCACAGGGCGGCGTCGAGCAGGATCCGGGCCAGGGCACGGATATCCGCGTCCCGGAGGTTCTCGCGGAGCCTGGCCCCGGCGGCCTCACCCAACGTCGGCCCGTACGCGCCGGCCTCGATCAACGCGGGCAGCCGCAGGTCGCTCGGCGTCAGCTCCCAGTGTTCGCTCGCGCTGGGCGTGGCGAGACCGCCCATCCCGCCGGACATCCCGAACCCGGGAATTCCCAGAACCCGCAGGCGATGCAGCACGCGGCTACGCTCCCGGTCCCGCGGCAGCGACAACCGCACGGCGCCCTCACCTTCGAGGCCATGCCGGATCAAGACGGCCTCGACGTCCGCGACCAACGGCGGGGCCGGGGTCCGTGGATGCAGCCTCCCGACCTGATCGCCACTCAACGCGGCGACCATCTCCACGATCACCGGATGGGCACCAGGCGCCAACGGTCCTCGTCTGGTCCACGGGGGCGGCTGGTCGAGGTCCTCCGAGACCAATGCGGATACGAGGCCATCGAGAACATCCGTGCGCGAAGGCACGGCATGCCCTCGCAACCGCGCCAAGCCCTCGCCCAAGGTTCTCGCCGCGATCAAGTCCGCTGTGGACACGTGTTGTCCCCTGCGCCGCAACCGATCCACGACGGACCCCAGCAGACCGTCGGCCGCGCCGCGGACACCGTCTGCCCAGACCCGCTGGTAATAGCCGGGCGACGGCATGCCGGACTGGTATCCGGTGAACGAGTCCAGCCGCTTGTACGAGTACGGCACCAGGTAGCTCGCGCCGCCCACCGGCGGGACCGGCCACTCCACCGGCCCTTCGGCGGCGAGCGCTCGCAACGCGGGCGTGTGGAACCCGCCGGTGACCACGAGCACCGGCCGGTCGCCGGCGTCCGCCACCGCCGCGCGAACCCACGCCGCCATGTACTCCTCGCGCGACTGGTCGTCCTCGCCCGCTTCGGCCTCACCCCGCAGGAGGTCGAAGTAGGTCGTGAGCCGTTCGGCCAGCCCGTCCCGGGGATCGACCTCGGCGAGGTGGTCCCAGAGGGCGTCCACGTTGTCCACCGCGAACTCCCGGCACAGCCGCCCGGTCACCTCGGCGTACCGCTGTTCGGCGTCGGCGTACCGGTTGTCCTGGCCGGCGAACGCCGGGTGCCAGGCCGGCAGATCGATGAACCGCACCTCGGCGCCCGCGGCGCGTCCCTCGGTGAGGGCGGCCCATTCCGGCGAGTACTCGCAGAACGGGGTCCAGGACGCGTGCGAACGGTCCTCGTCCGCGTACGACGTGAACACCGCGATCGGCAGCTCATGGCCGAGCAGCAGCTCGTCCAGCCGGTCATTGAAGTCCGACGGGCCCTCGATCAGCACGTACGCCGGCCGCAGCCCGGCGATCGCCCGGGCGGCCAGCTGGGCGCAGGCCGGGCTGTGGTGCCGGACGCCCAGGAAGGTCGCGGGCATCAGCCGGGCAGGCGATGGCGCGCCTTGTGCAGCGCCTGCCACTGCTCGCCCTTGCGTTTCGGCGCCTGCTGGTCCAGGTACCGCCGCAGCCGGGCGAGGTCGTCCGCGTTGTCCTTGGCCGCCGTCCCCGCCAGGCATTCGACGATGTCCTCGGCCGTTCCCGCCTCGCCGCGTAAATACCACCCCCGGACGCCGACCGCGTGCGCGACGGACACCGCCTCGGCGGTGCTCATCACCGAGGACACCCGCTCGGCCGGGCGGCCCGGCTCGGTCTTGCCGTCGCGCAGCTCCCGGAACGTGGTGACCAGGACCTCCAGCACGTCTCGCCGGGGCGGCTCGGTCACCCCGGACCGGGCCAGCAGCCGGCGCGCTTCTCTGTCCACAAGGGACAGTTCGGTGGCCGGGTCGGCGATCGGGAACACGGTCTCGAAGGTGAACCGGCGCTTGAGCGCCGCGCTCATCTCGTTGACCCCGCGGTCGCGGGTGTTCGCCGTGGCGATCACGTTGAACCCCTCCGCGGCGAACACCATGCCGTCCGGCCCGGTCAGCTCGGGGATCGCCAGCACCCGCTCGGACAGCAAGGACAGCAGGCAGTCCTGGACCTCCAGCGGGCACCGGGTGATCTCCTCGAACCGGACCAGCTTGCCCTCGGCCATCCCGCGCAGCATCGGCGCGGGCACGAGCGACCGCGTCGACGGCCCCTCGGCCACCAGCAGCGCGTAGTTCCAGGAGTACTTGATCTGGTCCTCGGTGGTCGCCGCGCCGCCCTGCACGGTCAGCGTCGAGTCACCGCTGACCGCGGCCGCGATCAGTTCGGACAGCAGGGACTTGGCCGTCCCCGGTTCGCCGACCAGCATCAGGCCACGGGTCGTCGCCAGGGTGACCAGCGCGCGGTCCACCAGCGACGGGTCGCCGACGAACTTCTCGCTGATGCCGGCGCGTTCGTCGCCGATCAGGAACGTCCGTGCGGCGGTCAGGCTGAGCGCCCAGCCCGGCGGCCGGGGCGCGGTGTCGCCGGCCCGCAGCCTCGCCAGCTCGTCGGCGTACCGGACTTCCGCCGGTGGCCGTTGCACTTCGGTACTCACGTTTCTCCCCTTCAGCTCGTTACCGCGGTGAGTTCGGCGAGTAACTCGCAGGCGGTGACGGGATCGAGCCGGCCGAAGGGCTTGGCGTCCTTACCGGACCAGGCGCTGTGCACGCTGTCCAGGAACCGGACGCGGCGCAGGGTCTGCTCGGGGAACACGTCGACATTCCCGACCGGGATGCCCGGGTCGAGGTCGACCATGACGCAGCCGTTGGGCACCGGGCGCAGAATCCAGCACTCGACGCCCGCGTCCTGTGGCGTCCCGCGCTGCCATCCCCGCGACACCAGCCCGAGAACCCGGCCGACCGGGACGGTGACGCCTTCGAACCGGGTCAGCCGTTCGGCGGCGCTTTCCTCGTCCGTCAGGGTGTGCACGGGCCGGCCGAGTTGCGGGAACGGTTGCACGATCTCGTAGTCCGCGAACATCTCGGCCCAGGTGTCCACAGTGTCCTGGAGCAGCAGCGGGTGGGCGACGGTGACCGAGGCATCCTCCGGCAGGATCCAGGGATCGTCGCTGGCGTCGGCGAACGTCCGGTCCTCGGCGACCCGGAACGCCTCGCCCTTGCCGGTGCGCCACACCAGCCTGCGGACGATGTGCCAGACCAGCGGATGCCCGACCAGCAACGTGGTGAACTCGTCCGCGCTCCACTCGCGCTGCGCCACCATGGCCGCCTCGAGCCGGCCGATCACAGTGGACGCGACCGTCCGGACGTCCTTCTTCAACGCGGCGAACCGCTTGTGCTCGGCCGGGGCCAGCTCCTGGTCGTCCTTCGCGGCCGGCTTCGGCAAGTCCTTGCGGCGCTTGCCATCCGGGTCGACGACGTACGGCTTGAGCTGCTCGTCGAAGCCGACCACGTACTTGCGCGGACCGTAGTCGATGGTCAGCGTGGCGGCCTCGTCCAGGCCGAAGGTGGGCACCAGCCGGTCGGCCAGTTGGTCGGCGCTCAGCCCCAGCTGCTTCGCGACCTGCGCGATCTTCTCCTGCGCCCGCTGCTTGAGCCCCTTGAACTGGGCCTTCTGGGCAAGGGTGTGCAGGTTCAGCAAGGCCACGTCGGTGCCGATCGCGGCCAGCACCTTGAGCCCGGTCACCGCCCGTGCGTGCCCGCCGCTGCCCGGCCAGTCCCGGATCAGCGGGGTGATCCGGCGGGCGATTCTGTCGTCGCCGAACCAGCCCAGCGCGGCGAAGGCCCAGCCCTCCTTCGACGGCCGTCCGGCGCCCTCCCAACGCTCGTACAACGTCCACGCCAAGGTGGCCAGCGATTCCGGATCGCACACCTCCTTGACGATCCGCACGCCGCCGTAGGCAACGTCCGCCGTGGACAGTGCGAGCATCGTCAGCACGGTGCGCACCACGTCCGCGGGCAGTGCGGCGGACTTGTCCTTGAGCAGGATCTGCGGCAGCACACCGGGGTCGGCCCAGGCCGGGATGGCGGGGATCTTGGCGGGCAGCGACCCCAGCAGGTCCGCACCGATCGTGTCCTCGATCGCCTGCCGCACCGCCGGTCCGTACTCATCCGCCGCGGCCAGGATCTGTTCGAAGCGCGCGGGAGCCATCGTCCGCAACGCCGCCACGGCGGCCTCACGATCGCGCTCCTCGGCACCCAGCGCGACCGGGATCAGCTCGCGAGCGGCGAGAGTGCAGTGCCGGAGCAGCCACGCGATCGCCACCGCGTGGTCGGGCTTCGGGAACCCGCCCCGCCCGGTCTGCATCAGCCAGCGCGCCATCATCATCGCGAACCGCGGGGCCGCGAACGGCAGGACCAACGGCGCGGTTCTGAACTCGCGATCCTTGCCCACCAGGTGCTCGATCACGCGGAACGCGTCAAGCCCATAGCGGGCCGCCACGAACCTGCCCCACTCGACCATGCCGAAGGTCGGCGGCTCCCATTCGGCGAGGATGGCGCGCCCCACGTCCTCGGGCCCGTCCATGACCAGCGACATCTTCCAGTACAGGTCCAGCGACTCGGTGCGATAGGCCGTCAGCGCCGCATCGACGGTGAAGGACCCATCGCTCCAGTACGGCTTGAACGGCGTGCTCCACGCCTCCTGCTCGCCGTCCGCCCACACGAGCGTGACCTCGGCGGCTGGGGGCTGAAGTCCTTCGATGACAACCGGTTCCGGCCGCGGCCTGGTCCACGGCGGCCGGACGAGCAGGTCCGGCAACGACTCGGCGGCCCGCACACGGTCCTGCCCACCGGTGACGCCATCGATGGCGGCCACGACCTCGGGCGGCAGATCGGCGCGGACCGACTCGATCAGGTCCGGACTGGCCAGCACGTGGTCGCGGAACAGCTCCTCCGGTCCGGTGACCGCCAAGCGGCGCAACGCGCGGACCGGGTACCTCGCGATGGCGTCCAGCGCGACCGCCTTGGCGTTCTTGCCATCCAGCCGTTCGATCACCGCGTCGAACGCCTCGTCCGTCGGCAGCGCGGCGAGGATCTTCAGGATCCGCCGGTGCTCGTCCTCCTGAGGGCCGAGCTCCTTGACCAGTTCCACGAGCTTCGGCACCACAGCCACGCCCAGAGCGTCCACAAGGGAGTAGAGGGCGTCCACCTTGTGCCTGGCCGTCCAGCGGTGCCCCAATCCGGCTGCCAGCCGGTCGAACTGGGACAGCGTCCCGATCGATCGGCACAGCAGGTCGTCCGCGAAGAAGCGATGCTCGCCCAGCACGGCCACCAGGTCGAGCAGTTCGTCCACCCATCCGGTATGTGTGGGCACCAGGTAACACACGGCCAGCCGGGACCAGAAGTCGTCACCATGGCAGGACGCAAGGCTTTCGACAACAGCGGCATAGTCCTCGTCGCTCGCCGAGGCGAGCAACTCCCGGGCACGTTCGATCACCGGGATCTCGATGAACCATCCGGGCGTCACCAGGTGCGGCGACACGTCATCACCGAAGGACACCGACATCCGGCCGAGCGCGGCGGCCGTCTCGGCCATGAACCGCACGCCGTACTGAATGCACAACCAGTCCGCGAACTCGCCGTAGCGCGCGTTCCGGATCATGACGTTGCCGTGGTGGAGCGCGACGATGACGGCGGCCGCGCCCAGCGGGGTCGGGGCATCGGCCAGGAAGTCCTTGCCTGCCTTGGCCAGCGACGGCTCGGTCGACGGGTGGCCGAGGATCGCCTCGACCTTCGGCGTCAGCTCCTCGAACTCGTGCGCGCAGAAGTTGGGCGCGTACCGGTCCGGCCTGATCCGCTTGTGCACCCGCCCGTGCCGAGGGTGGATGTACTTGCGCCAGAACGGCTGAACGACGAACTCGTCCTCACTGGGCATGCTGCTCAAAGTCTTCCCCTGCCAGAAAATCGATACTGGGCCGGACCCTACGGGAGGCCACCGACAATTCCGGTCCGCTCAGCCGGTGACCGTGCACAACTCGGCGAGCACCTCGGACGCGGTCACCGGGTCGAGCTCGCCGAACATCCGGCCATCCCCCGGATCCCAGAACCGCTCGCCCGGCGGGCACAGCCAGACACCGGTCAGCACCTGGTCCTCGATGTCACTGCCGTAGACCGCGACGATCCCCGGATCCAGCGTGAGCACAACGGATCCGCCGTCCGGCACCGGCCGGGTGATCCACCGCTCCACGCCGTTGTCCTGTGGGTCGCCCCGGCGCCAGCCGCGTTTGGCCAGACCCAGTAACCGCATGCCGGGCACTGCCAAGCCGTGGAACCGTTCCAGGCGCTTCGCCTGCATCTCCTGCGGAGTAAGGGCATACGCCGGCCGGCCGAGTTGCGGGAACGGCTGGACGATCTCGTAGTCCGCGAACACCCCGGCCCAACGGTCCACAATGTCCATCACCTGGACCGGGTGCGCCACGCTCACGGTCGCGTCCTCGGGCAGCGTCCACGGATCGTCGTTGACGTCCGCCGGGGTGCGGTCCTCGGCGAGCCGGAACGTCTTGCCCTTGTTCGTCCGCCACACCAGTCTGCGCACGATGTGCCCCAGCAGCGGGTGCCCGGCCAGCAACGAGACGAACTCCTCCGCCGGCCACTCGCGCCGGCTCAGCATCGCCGCCTCCAGCCGGGCGATCTGGCCGGACGCCA
>CBIMJO010000139.1:0-11576 GCA_966244135.1 uncultured Actinocrispum sp.
ATCTGCACGAGTACGCGATGGCACCGGCCCCGCCGATGCCCGCGCACTTCGCGGCCCGGCTGGACGCGGCGATCGCCGCCGAGTCACAGGCCCGGTCCCAGGCACACGCGCCCCAGCCGCCACTGCAGCAGACAGGCAATGTCGTCAGCCTCGACGAGGCCCGCAGGCGCCGTAACCGCAGGCTGGGCTGGGGTGCCGGGTTTCTCGCCGCGGCGGCCGCCGCGGTAGGCATCGCGTTCGCCGCGATCCCGACCACCACGCCGGGTTCGTCGGTGGCTCAGCCGCCTTCGTCGGGCAGCGCCGGCGCCCAGGATCCGCTGACCTTCAAGTCGGACGAGCTGGGCAAGCCGCAGTACGAGGCGGCCAAGGGCCAGAACGACTACGGCCCGTTCGAGGACAAGGCCAAGCTCACGGCGTGTTTCGAGGCCAACGGCATCAAGGCGACCGCCGAGCCGCTCGGCGCCCGTCAGGTGACCGTGGACGGCAAGAAGGGCACGCTGCTGGTCCTCGTGCGCGGCGCGGGGCAGTTCCGGCTGATCGTGGTCGGTCCGGACTGCGGCCCGGGCAACCCGTCGAAACTGGCCGACAAGAACATCTGAGGCTCGTCCGAAACGGGGTCCGTTCCCAGAACGGGCCCCGTTTCCGCATGTTTGGCAACGCGTGCTCGCCGTCACCCGGTAGGTGTGGACCAACCGGCCCCTACGATCGTGTTGACAAGGGTGTACTGGCGGCGAAGTCGGAGGACAAATGGCTGCGCAAGACGAAGTCCGTAACCTGATCATCATCGGTTCCGGCCCGGCGGGCTACACGGCCGCCGTCTATGCGGCGCGCGCCCAGCTGTCCCCGCTGGTCTTCGAGGGCACCCAGTTCGGCGGTGCGTTGATGACCACCACCGAGGTCGAGAACTACCCGGGTTTCCGTGACGGGATCATGGGTCCCGAGCTGATGGAGCAGATGCGCGCCCAGGCCGAGCGGTTCGGTGCGGAGCTGCGTGCCGAGGACGTCGAGTCGGTCGAGCTGACCGGGCCGGTCAAGTACGTCACGGCCAATGGCGTGCGTTATGCGGCGCGTGCCGTGGTCCTCGCGATGGGCGCCGCGGCCCGTTACCTGCACGTCCCGGGTGAGCAGACGCTGCTCGGCCGTGGGGTGTCGGCGTGTGCGACCTGTGACGGCTTCTTCTTCCGGGACCACGACATCGTGGTCGTCGGCGGTGGCGACTCCGCCATGGAGGAGGCCACCTTCCTGACCAAGTTCGGCAAGACCGTGACCATCGTGCACCGCCGCGACGAGTTCCGTGCGTCGCGGATCATGCTGGAGCGGGCCAAGGCGAACGAGAAGATCAAGTGGCGGACCAACGCCGAGGTCATCGCGGTGCTCGGCGAGGACAAGGTCACCGGCGTGCGCATTCGTGACACCCGGACGGGTGAGGAGAGCGTGCTCGACGCGACCGGCATGTTCGTCGCGATCGGCCACGACCCGCGCAGTGACCTGGTGGCCGGCCAAGTCGACACCGACGAGGACGGCTACGTGCGGGTGCGCGACCAGAGCACCTACACCAACCTGGAGGGTGTGTTCGCCGCGGGCGACCTGGTGGACCACACCTACCGGCAGGCCATCACCGCGGCCGGCTCCGGATGCGCCGCCGCCATCGATGCGGAACGCTGGCTCGCCGAGCACGGCGAGCAGCACGCCCACATGACCCCCGAACTCGTCGGTGGCGGTTACGCCCCGGCCCAGGGCTAGGACAGGAGAACGAAGTTGAGCGCCAACACCGTGACCGTGACGGACAAGTCCTTCACCGAGGACGTCCTGCAGAGCGACAAGCCAGTGCTCGTGGACTTCTGGGCGACCTGGTGCGGGCCGTGCCGCATGGTCGCGCCGGTGCTCGAGGAGATCGCCGCCGAGCACGCGGAGAAGATCACCGTCGCCAAGCTGGACATCGACGCCAACCCGGGCATCGCCCGTGACTACCCGACCATGATCGTCTTCCAGGGCGGCCGCCCGGTGAAGCAGATCGTGGGCGCCAAGCCCAAGGCGGCGCTGCTCAACGATCTGGCCGACTACGTCGGCTGACCCGGGAGCGCGAGCAACCTCGACCCGGGGTCCGGACGTCTACTCCTTGTGAGTCGACCGGCCCCGGGTCGTGTTATGCGTCACACTATTCGGGGAGGTCCGGTCACCGGCCGGACGCGGCATGTGACCCTGCGCGGGATCGGGACCGAGGCAAGGCACAATAGGCGCCTAGCACAAGCAGAATTCGTAGGTTTCCTCTGAACCTGAGTGAGGGGTGCATGCGGGAACTCCGCCGCGGTGACGCCGGACCGGCCGTAGCCGAGGTGCGGGCCACGCTCGCGACGCTGGGCCTGTTGCCTTCGGCAAACGGCGATGGTGAGACGGCCCAGTTCGACCTTCCCCTCGAGCACGCCGTCCGGGCGTTCCAGCAACAGCGTGGGCTGATCACGGACGGCATCGTGGGCCCGGCCACCTACCAGGCCCTGCGGGACGCGACCTACCGGCTCGGCGGGCGACCGCTGGCCTACCTGGTGTCGGCGCCAGTGAGCGGTGACGACGTGCTGGAGCTGCAGGAGCGGCTGCTGCAACTGGGCTACAACGCGGGCCGCCCCAACGGGGTCTTCGGCGCGCAGACCGAGCTGGCGCTGCGTGACTTCCAGCGCGACTACGGCCTGACGGTCGACGGCATGTGCGGCACGGAGACCGTCCGGGCCTTCGGCCGGCTGTCCCCCCGGGCCAGCGGCGGGCGTCCGGTGCTGTTGCGTGAGCAGGAGCAGGTCCGCAAGGCCGGGCCGCGGCTGCGCGGCAAGCGGATCGTCATCGACCCAGGTCACGGCGCTGAGGACACCGGTGTTTCGGTGGACGGCATCCGCGAGGCGGACCTGATGTGGGACCTGGCCCGCCGGCTGGAGGGCCGGATGGTGGCCACCGGCATGGAGGCCATGCTGTCCCGCGGGCCCGACCAGTGCCCGACCGAGGCCGACCGGGCGAACTTCGCCAACGAGGCCGGCGGCGACGTGTTCCTGTCGCTGCACTGCGACAGGAACTCCTCGGCCCAGGCCGCGGGCGTGGCGACGTTCTTCTTCGGCGCGGGCACCAACGGCTCGTCCAGCCTGGGTGAGGCGCTCGCCGGGTTCATCCAGCGCGAGCTGACCGTGCGCACGGGCATGCAGAACTGCCGTACCCACGCCAAGACCTGGGACTCGCTGCGGCTGACCCGTTGCCCCGCCGTCCGGGTCGAGATCGGCTACCTGACCAACCCCGGCGACCGGGCGCGGCTGTCCGATCCGGCGTTCCGCGACATCGTGGCCGAGGGCATCCTCGTGTCGGTCAAGCGCCTGTACCTGCTGGGTGAGGGCGACCAGCCGACCGGCACGTTCAGCTTCGCCGACCTGATGCGCCACGAGCTGGCCACCAGCTGAAATACCGACGAAGAAGGCCCCCGGAACGCTTCCGGGGGCCTTCTTCGTGGGCTCAGCGTTGGTAGACGGGGCTCGCGGTGGTCACCGAGACGGTGCCCAGCAGGCGCTCCAGGGCCGCTTCCACGTCTTCCTTCCAGGTGATCGCGCTGCGCAGCTCGAGGCGCATGCGGGGCCACAGGGCGTGCGGAAGGACGGTCTTGAAGCCCACACAGGCGAGGAACTCGGACGGCACGACGCAGCACTGCACGTCATCGTCGGGTTTGGCGTTGCCGAACGCCTCCACGGCCTTCACACCGCGCCTGGTGAGGTCCTTGGCCACGGCCTGGACGAGCATCCGGCCCAGCCCGCCGCCGCGGAACTCGGGCAGCACGTAGAAGCCGGTCAGCATCACCGCGTCCGCGCTGATCGGGGACGTCGGGAAGGCCAGCGACCGGGGGACGGCGTTGGGCGGGGCGTAGAGCACGAACCCGACCGGGAGCTTGTCGGAGTAGACGATCCGGCCGCAGGAGCCCCACTCCAGCAGCACGCTGGAGACCCAGGCCTCCTTCTCCAGCTCGGTCTCGCCGAACTGCTCGGCCTGCTCCTTCAGGTGCGGGGCCAGCTCCCAGAACACGCAGCCCCTGGAGTGCTTGGGGAGGTGATCCAGGTTGTCCAGCGTGATGCCGACGACGCGTCGCGACACCCAACCTCCCCGAGCAGTGGCCGAACGAAAGCGGGCGTGGTTTGTTACGCCACACCCGGCTTTCAGGATAGGTGTATGTGACGAGCGCCGGAAGCGTCAGGCCCTGATCGAGGCCAGAGTTACACTCACTTGACTGACGAACGAGGTGGCACATGCACTCGGAGGAATCGCTCGAAGGCAATAGAGGCCTGCCCTCGGTGCCTTCGGCCGGCCAGAATCTCGATCCGCACCTGCGTCGTTACGCGGCGCGAGCGGCGGGCATGACGGCATCCGAGGTGCGAGCGCTCTTCGCCGTCGCGAGCCGGCCCGAAGTGGTCTCCCTCGCCGGCGGCATGCCGAACCTGGCCGCGTTGCCCCTCGATTCCATCGCGGCCGAGGTCGCGGGCCTGATCGCCTCGGAAGGCATGACCGCGCTGCAGTACGGCTCGGCGCACGGGTATCCGTTGCTGCGTGAGCAGATCTGCGACGTGATGGCGCTGGAGGGTGTCACCGGGCACCCGGATGACATCGTGGTCACCGTCGGCTCGCAGATGGCGCTCGACCTGGTGACGCGGATCTTCTGCGACCCGGGCGACATCGTGATCGCCGAGGGACCGTCCTATGTGGGCGCTCTGGGCACGTTCGCGGCCTACCAGGCCAACGTGGTGCACGTGGCGATGGACGCCGACGGCCTGGTCCCGGAGGCGCTCCGCCAAGCGCTGGCGGCCGCGGCGAGCCGGGGTCAACGGGTCAAATTCCTTTACACCATCCCGAATTTCCACAATCCGGCCGGCATCACCCTCGCGGTGCACCGGCGCGAGGAGATCCTGGAGATCTGCCGACAGGCGGGTGTGCTGGTGATCGAGGACAACCCGTACGGGCTGCTCGGGTTCGACGGGCAGACCTACCCGGCACTGCGCTCGATGGACCCGGACAACGTGATCTACCTCGGGTCGTTCTCCAAGACGTTCGCCTCCGGCCTGCGGGTCGGCTGGGCGCTCGCGCCGCACGCGGTGCGCGAGAAGCTGGTGCTGGCGGCGGAAGCGACCACGTTGTGCCCGCCGATGCTCAACCAGATGATCGTGTCCCGGTTCCTGGCCACGCACGACTGGAAGGGCCAGATCAAGTCGTTCCAGCTGATGTACCGGGAGCGGCGGGACGCGTTGCTGGGCGCGCTGGAGCAGCACATGCCCGTGGGCTGCACGTGGACCAAGCCGGACGGCGGCTTCTTCGTGTGGATGACCGTGCCGGAAGGCATTGACACCAAAGCGATGCAGCCCCGGGCGGTGACCGCGCGGGTGGCGTACGTGCCGGGCACCGGGTTCTACGCGGACGGGTTCGGCAGCCGCCAGATGCGGTTGTCGTTCTGCTACCCCACCCCTGAGCGGCTGCGTGAGGGCGTGCGGCGGCTCGCGGTGGTGCTGGAGCAGGAACTGGAGCTGTACCGGACCTTCGGGCCGGTGGCACAGCACCGGATCACGTCCGGCCCGCAGACCCCCGCGCCGGACACGGCATAATCCGGGAAGTGACTGATCGATCGGTAGCCGTCCTGTCCGGCGGGTTGTCGCATGAGCGTGATGTCTCTCTGCGGTCGGGCAGGCGGCTGTCGACCGCCTTGCGCTCGGTCGGCCTGTCCGTCGACGAGTGGGACACGGACTCGTCGCTGTTGACACAGCTCACCGAGCAGCGGCCGGACGCGGTGGTCGTGGCCCTGCACGGGGGCGAGGGCGAGAACGGCTCGATCCAGACCGTGCTGGAGATGCTGGAGCTGCCGTTCGTCGGCGCGGACTCCCACGCGTGCCGCCGGGCCTGGGACAAGCCGACCGCCAAGGCCGAGCTGGCCCGCTCCGGCCTGCTCACCCCCGACTGGGTGGTCCTGCCGCACACAACCTTCCGCGAGCTGGGCGCCCAGGCGGTGCTCGACGCGATGGTGCGGCGGCTGGGGATGCCGCTGATGCTGAAGCCGGACCAGGGCGGGTCGGCCCTGGGCGCCCAGGTGGTCCGCGAGCCCTCAGAGCTGCCGGCGGCCATGGTCGGCTCCCTGGCGTACGGCGACACAGTGCTGGCGGAGCAGCTGATCGAGGGCATCGAAGTAGCGGTGACCGTGATCGACACCGCCAACGGCCCCCAAGCCCTCCCCGCGGTGGAGATCGTCCCCGAAGCCGGTGTGTACGACTACACCTCCCGCTACACAGCAGGCCTGACGAACTTCCACACCCCCGCCCGCCTCGACGCGAAGACGGCGGAAGCGGTGGCAGACGTGGCAATCTCCGCCCACAAACTGCTGGGCCTCCGGGACGTGTCGCGGACAGACGCGATCATCGCCGAGGACGGCTCGGTGTACTTCCTGGAAGTGAACGTATCGCCGGGCCTCACCGAGACCTCCTTGCTGCCGATGGCCATCGAAGCCGCCGGCCAATCCCTCGGCCAGATCTACGCCGACCTCATCGACCGAGCCATAGCCCGCACCAGCTCCCTCTGAGGCGTTCCCCGGTGATGGAGCCGCCGTCACTTCGTTGGCCGAGGACGGCGGCGAGCCTCGCCTCAGCCGACCTTGGACTCGGCTCGGGATTCTCGAACGCCGGGAGCGCCAGCGAGTTCGTGCGCTGAGCCGGGCTCGGATTTCCAGAGACAGCCGCTTCGATCTTCGGCGCCCACCGCGGGCCGACGGCGCCTGGTTTATCGTGGCGGCGGAGCGTCCCGCACCGAACTGCCCGCCTCAGCCACCCACACGCTCGGTGCTCTCGCCTCACCAACCCGGCCACTCGACTCGAGTGCTCGCCTCAACCGAGACTGGTTCGCCGCCCAACTCGAACTCAGCCACCCGGCTCAGCTGCTTTCGCCTTGTCGACTCACCGGCCACGTGGCTCGGCGCTCCAGCCTCGACGCGACGCGGCCACTGGCTCGCCGTCCGGCTCAGCTCAGCCACTCGACTCAGACGCTCGGCTGCTCAGCTCAGCCACTCGACTGCTCGACTCAAGTGCTCTGGCCTTAGTAGGCGCCGCCATCCGCCCGCCGCCCAGCTCAGCCACTCAAAGTCAGCCACTCGACTGCTCGGCTCTCGAGTCGACTCGACGGTCGGCCCAAGTGGTCTCGCCTCGTCGCCTCGCGGCCGAACTCAACTCGGCCGTTCGACTCGCGGCTCGTGCTCGCGGCTCGGTCAGCTCAGCTATTCGAGTCGCCGTCCGCCACGGCTCAGCTATTCGACTGCCCCAGGGTCAGCTCAGCCACTCGGCGCCATGCCCGCGCCTCCGTCACCTCGGCCACTCACCTCGGCCACTCGGCCGGTGCTCGCGCCTCGATCGGCTCAGCCGCTCGACTCGCCGTCCGCCTACGCTCGGCTACTCGACTCAGCTACTGGGCTCCTTGCTATCGCCTCGGTCGGCGCGCCCACTCGGCTCACTGTCCGCCCGGTCCTCATCGCCTGGCGCCTCGACTCGGCGCCCACGATCGTCCGCCTCGCCACTCGCATCGTCGAGACGCGAGGCCTGAGTCGGCGGCGCCGGATCGGAGCCCGTGAGGCTCGGGTGGGTGTCGGTGGGGAGTGGAGTTGGTCCTCTGAGGCGGAGGGGTGATGGGTTGGGCGCCGCCGGGGGAGTGACGGCGCTCCTCACCTTGAGGTGGCGAGGTGATTTGCCGGGGGTCGCCGAGTGGACCGTGAATCAGGCAAATCGGTATCGTCACCGTGACTTAACGGGGTGGGGTGGTTATACATCCCCCTGCAACGCCTGTTTTGTCCCATTTTGGTTCATCAGTGCGACGATGCGTTCAAGATCGTCCACGGAGCCGAACTCGACCACGATCCGGCCCTTGCGTTGGCCGAGTTCGACCTTCACGCGGGTGTCGAAGCGGTCGGAGAGGCTCTCGGCCAGATCCTGGAGGCCAGGGGCGTGCATCGGCTTGCGCTGTGGTGCCGCCTTGGGCTTTGCCTCGGGGGCGCTCTTGGCGAGAGTGACCGCCTCCTCCGTCGCGCGCACCGACATGCCCTCGGCGACGATCTTGGTGGCCAGCTCCTCCTGCGCCTCCGGCCGCTCCAGCCCGAGCAGGGCGCGGGCGTGCCCGGCGGACAGCACCCCGGCGGCGACCCGGCGCTGCACGGGGAGCGGCAGCTTCAGCAGCCGGATGGTGTTGGTGATGACCGGGCGGCTGCGGCCGATCCGGCTCGCCAGTTCCTCGTGGGTGACCTCGAACTCGTCGAGCAGCTGCTGGTAGGCCGCCGCCTCTTCGAGTGGGTTGAGCTGCACCCGGTGGATGTTCTCCAGCAGGGCGTCGCGCAGCATCGCGTCGTCGGCGGTCTGCCGGACGATGGCCGGGATCTTCTCCAGGCCCGCCTGCTGCGACGCACGCAGCCGGCGCTCGCCCATCACGAGTTCGTACGAGTCGCCGCCGAGATCGCGCACCACGATCGGCTGCATCAGGCCGAACTCGCGGATCGAGTGCTCCAGCTCGGCCAGCGCGTCCTCGTCGAACACCTGGCGCGGCTGCTTGGGGTTCGGCTTGATCGACGAGGTGGCGATCTCGCGGTAGACCGCCCCGGCGACCTCGCCGACCGGCTCCGGCGCTCCCCGTGGCGGCAACGGCCGCTTGGCCCCGGGCGCCGAGTCGGCGTCCGGGCCGCTGGGGATCAGGGCGGCCAGACCACGGCCGAGACCACCCTTGCGCACCGGTGGGGACTCCGGCTTGCTCATTCCGCCGCACCCCGCTCAGCGATCTCGCGGGCCGCGTCGAGGTAGCTCATCGCCCCGCGGGAGCCTGGGTCGTAGGCCAGCACGGTCTGCCCGAAGCTCGGCGCCTCGGAGACCTTCACGTTGCGGGGGATGACCGTCTGCAGCACCGTGTCGCCGAAGTGCGTGCGCACCTCCGCGCTCACCTGGTCGGCGAGCTTGGTCCGGCCGTCGTACATCGTCAGCAGGATGGTGGACAGGTCGAGGTCCGGGTTGAGGTGCTTCTGCACGAGGTCGATGTTCTTCAGCAGCTGGCTCAGACCCTCCAGCGCGTAGTACTCGCACTGGATCGGGATGAGCACCTCGTGCCCGGCCACCATCGCGTTCACCGTGAGCAGGCCGAGCGACGGCGGGCAGTCGATGAACACGTAGTCCGGACCGACCTCGTCGAACGCCTCGTCGGTCAGCGCCTGCTTCAACCGGGACTCGCGACCGGCCAGCTCGACCAGTTCGATCTCGGCACCGGCGAGGTCGATCGTCGCGGGCACGCACAGCAGGTTCGGCGACTGGTCGCTGACCTGAGCGGCGTCCTTCAGCGACACCTCACCGAGCAGCACCTCGTAGATGGACGGCGTGCCGGACCGGTGGTCGACGCCGAGCGCGGTGCTGGCGTTGCCCTGCGGGTCGAGATCGATGACGAGCACCTTGAGCCCGTGCATGGCGAGCCCGGCGGCCAGGTTCACCGCACTGGTGGTCTTGCCGACGCCACCCTTCTGGTTGGCCACGGTGAAGACCCGGCGGTGGGTCGGCTTCGGGAACTTGCGGTCCGGGTGGAGGAGCTTCGCGGCACGCTCGGCCTCCTCGGCGATCGGCGTCCAGTTCACCTCGCCGGTCGGGATGGGGTGACTCACGGGTGGCTGCACCTCCTCTGTTTCACGTGGAACATCCGTCGTTCGATCCTTCCTCATCGCCGCTTGCGCGAGCGTCCGGCGGGTTCGGCGCGCCGCACAACCACGACGGTCACGGGCTCGTCGAGGAGCCCTGAGGTCTTCACCACTGGATTGATGCCGCCCGCGCGCGCGATCTCGGCCCGATCCCGGTCGATCTCCTCGGCCGCGCTCGATCCCTTCAACGCGACGAGCGAGCCGCCGACGCGAACCAGGGGGAGACACCAGCCGGCCAGTTTGCCGAGCGGCGCGACCGCACGGGCAGTGGCCACATCACGGTCGCCGATCTGCTGACGGATCGCCTTCTCCTCGGCACGGCCGCGGACTACTGTGACGTTGCTCAGGTCGAGCTTGGCCACCGCTTCCGCCAGCCAGGCCACCCGGCGCGCCATCGGCTCCAGCAACACAACGTCCAGATCCGGGCGGGCGATCGCCAGCGGGATGCCCGGGAGCCCGGCGCCGGAGCCGACGTCCACGACGGACGCGCCCTCCGGAATGAACTCCGAGACCGCCACCGAGTTCAGCAGGTGCCGATCCCACAACCGGTCGACCTCACGTGGACCGATCAGACCGCGCTCGACGCCGTGCGCCGCGAGCAACTCGGCGAAGCGGTTCGCCTGGTCCACGCCAGCCCCGAACGCCACCGACACCAACTCGGTCATGCACCCGTCCCAGTCATGTTCCACGTGAAACCACGCCGTACTCGATTGTCGCCGATCGGCCACTGTCGTCCCGCAGACTCACCGAAAATCGGGGATGCGTTTCACGTGAAACACGCGCTGTGGGAGATGGCGTCTAGCCTCTCACACTCACGGCACAAAAAAAGAACGCGGTCCGTCGATTTTGACGGACCGCGTTCAAAGTCACTCAGAAGTGTCAGGCCTTCGGGAAAATCACCACTCGCCGACGGGGATCCTCACCCTCGCTCTCACTGTGCACACCCTCGATCTCGGCGACCGCGTCGTGCACGACCTTCCGCTCAAACGGAGTCATCGGCTGCAGCCGGACCTTCTCGCCGGACTTCAGCACCTTCTCCGCGCTCGCCTTGCCGAGGTCGCGAAGCTCCTCGCGGCGCTCCGCCCGCCAGCCCGCGATGTCCAGCATGAGCCGGCTGCGCACGCCGGTCTCCTGCTGCACCGCCAGCCGGGTCAGCTCCTGCAGCGCCTCGAGTGCGTTGCCCCGGGGGCCGACCAGCTTCTCAAGGTCGTCACCGCCGTCGATGCTGACGATCGCCCGGCCGGCCTCGACGTCGAGGTCGATGTCGCCGTCGAAGTCCAGCAGGTCGAGCAGGCGCTCCAGGTAGTCGCCGGCGATGTCGCCTTCGCGGACGAGCAACTCCTCGCCACTCAGGCCCGACCGGGCGGGCTTGCCTTCGGCATCTTCGGTCGCCGCTTGCGCGCCGTCCGCCCCGAGCTCGGTGTCGGCTGCCGTCACGGTCTCTCCTCTCCAGGCCTCGGTCCGCGTCACGGACGCTTCCGGCCTGACTTCTTGCTACGGGATCGGCCTGAGACCAGACCGGAAATCTCGGTGTTGGCACCGTTGGTGGCCGGCTTCTCGTCCGGCACCGGGTCCTGTTTGCGAGCGGGCTGAGCGCCGCCGGCGGGCTTCTTCGCGGCGGGCTTGGCTCCCGGCGCGGGCTTGTTGTTCATCTGGAGCTTCGCGCCACGCTTCGGCTTGGCCGGGTCGGCGACCTCATCGGCGGGCTTCTCCTCGGGCGTCGGCGGCTTGGGCGGCGTCGGGCGCTTCTTCGGCTGGGTCGGCTTCTGGCCGACCTTCGGGCCCAGGGCGGTGCGCTTCTCGATCGCCTCTGTCTTCTTCTCCTCTTCCTCGCGGTCGATCTTCTTGTAGATCAGCCGCTGCTGGCCGAGGG
>CBIMJO010000140.1:0-11556 GCA_966244135.1 uncultured Actinocrispum sp.
CTCGTTCATCCTCCCGGGCGGCACCCCCGGGGCGGCCCTGCTGCACGTGTCCCGGACGGTCGCGCGACGCGCGGAACGGGGAACGTGGGCGTTGATCGAGAACGACCCCGAACGGACCAACCGGCTGGCCGCCAAATACCTGAACCGGCTCTCCGATCTGCTGTTCATCCTCTGCCGGGTGGCCAATCCGGAGGGTGACGTGCTGTGGCAGCCGGGTGGCGATCGCTAGGCTTGCGCGCCGAACGGTGCGACAGGCCCTAAAGTATGGGGTCGCACCAGCACCGATCACGGAGGTCCGCGCATGTCCACGGGTGAGCCCGCTGGCAGTGGCCCTACCGCACGCAGAATGGTGCTGGGCAGCCAGTTGCGGCGCCTGCGAGAGGCCAAGGGCATCTCGCGCGAGGACGCCGGGTACGCCATTCGCGGGTCGGGGTCGAAGATCAGCCGGGTCGAGCTGGGCCGCGTCTCGTTCAAGGAACGCGACGTCGCCGACCTGCTGACGCTCTACGGCGTGACCGACGAGAGCGACCGGGACATCTTCCTGCGGCTGGTCCGCGAGTCCAACCAGCCCGGCTGGTGGCAGCGGTTCAACGACCTGATGCCGCACTGGTTACAGGACGTCGTCGTGCTGGAGGAGTCGGCCTCCCGGATCCAGACCTACGAGGTGCAGTTCGTCCCGGGCCTGCTGCAGACCGAGGAGTACGCACGCGCGGTGATGGTGCGCGGGCGGCCGGACGCGCCGCCGGAGGAGATCGACCGCCGGGTGAACCTGCGCATGCAGCGCCAGCGGTTGCTGCAGTCGCCGCAGGCGCCGCGGCTGTGGGCGGTCATCGAGGAGGCCTGCGTGCACCGCCAGATCGGTGGGCGCAAGGTGCTCAAGGGACAGATCGAGCACCTGCTGGAGCTGACCCGGATGTCGAACGTGTCGCTGCAGATCGTGCCGTTCGAGCTGGGCGGGTCGGCCGCGGAGAACGCGTTCACGCTGCTGCGGTTCGCCGAGCCGGAGCTGCCCGACATCGTCTACCTGGAGCACATCTGCGGCGCGCTGTACCTGGACAAGACCGATGAGGTCGAGGTCTACAGCAAGGCCGCGCACCGTCTCGTGGTCGAGGCCGACACGCCGGACCAGACGCGCCGGAACCTCTCGAAGCTCCTGAACGAGCTCTGAAACACCGCTCTAGACCACGTTGGTCTAAACCAGTGAGACGCAGATCACGTTGGTAATGGGCCCTATGGCACTTACTTGCCACCGCCGTTTGCCGTCCCGAGGGGCAAATCCCCAGGTCCAAGTGGGTATCGTGGATCAGCCAGTTGGACGGGACCGCATCATGAAACCCGCCAAAATGCGGGTTTTCGTTGCGTGACTGCTGACACGCTGTGACCGCTCCTCACCTACCGTCGAGAAAACCGGCCGGATCCCATGTTTCGACGCCAGTGTGAAATTCGTGCAGATGCACGTGCATGCGCGCGTGCAATCGCCGTGCTACCTTTCTTGTGCACGAAGATCCAGACGTGCCGCCGCCAGGGCAATGTCGGGGATTGTCGGGGAACAGGTGGGAGCACTTCATGACTGCTGTACACAACGGGGTTTCCGCCGATCGTCTCGGCGGGGTCGACTGGAGGCGCAGCCGGATGAGCGGAGCGGTCGGCAACTGTGTTGAGGTGGCGACGCTCGAGTCCGGTGAGTTCGCGGTGCGCAACTCCCGGTTCCCGGACGGACCCGCGCTGATCTACACCCGGGCCGAGATGGCCGCCTTCCTCGCCGGCGCGAAGCTCGGCGAGTTCGACGATCTGCTGTCGTGAAGCAGGTGGCGGCATGGACGAGTTCGACGGCCAGCTCCGGGAGTTGATCGCTCGCGGTTTCAGCTTCGCGCACCCTCGCGACGCCAACGGCGATGTCGCCGCGATAGTCGGGGTCCGGGTGCACAACGGGGTCATCGACGTCATACAGATCTACGGCGAACACGATGCCGACGCCACCCGCATCCCGGGTGACGAGCCGGACATCTTCTTTCCTTACAAGGTTTTCTGGCGTTCCTCCGGACGGTCGGCCGAGATCGTCTCGGAGCTGCTCGCTTTGCCGGACCCCCAGCCGCAGGATGTCCCGACGGTCAAGGGGTGCTGGGTGCCGGCCCGTCCTGGCAGGTCGAAATGGCTGTCCGCGTCCGCGTAAACCAGGCGGTGCTTCCCCGAGAGCACCGCACGAATGGCCCACGCGCGTTCATCCGCGAGCTGGGCATCCGGTTCGCCGCGGGCGTGACCCGGCTGGGTCGCGCCCGCGGCACCACTTCTTAGCAGCAGGTCGTTTCAACGCCTTCGAGCTTCTAGCGCTGTGGCCGTGAACCTTGCCCGGCCACAGCGCTAGGGTCATCTCAGCCACTGCGCCAATCCATCGCTCCGTTTGGACCGAATGGAGTCTGTGGCGCGAGAGGGACGGGAAGGCGAGCTGATGCGGGAACGAGCACAGCGCTCACGGGATGCCGGATCACAACCGGCGTCCCTGGATGAACTCCTGCCACGTGTCGCACGTGGTGACGACGTGGCCTTCGAACAGCTCTACCGGCACCTGTCCGCCCCGATCTTCGGTCTGGTCCAGCGGGTCCTGCGGGATCCGGCGCAGTCCGAAGAGGTGGCGCAGGAGGTTTTCCTGGAGCTGTGGCGCTCGGCCACCCGGTACAGCCCGGACCGCGGTTCGGTCCTGTCGTGGGCGATGACCATCGCGCACCGCAAGGCCGTCGACCGCGTCCGCTCGGCCCAGGCCAGCACCGAACGCGACACCCGGATGGCCCGCGCCGAAAGTGCCCGTCCCTTCGACGAAGTGACCGAGGTCGTCGCCGGACGCCTTGAGCGCGAACAGGTCCGGCGCTGCCTGGGCAGCCTCACCGAGCTGCAGCGCGAGTCGGTCCTGCTCGCCTACTACCAGGGCTACACCTACCGGGAGGTCGCGCACCTGCTCGACTCCCCCTTGGGCACCGTGAAGACAAGACTGCGAGACGGCCTGATCCGCCTCCGTGACTGCATGGGGGTGACGGCGTGAACAACGATGTGCATACGCTCACCGGCGCTTACGTCCTGGACGCGCTGTCCGAAATGGAGCGTCGCGCGTTCGAGGACCACATGTCCGGCTGCGCGGCGTGCAGCCAGGAGGTCGCCGAACTCCGCGAGACAACCGCACGCCTCGGCCTGGCAACAGCGATGAACCCCCCACCCCAGCTGTGGAACCGCGTGCGGACAGCCACCACACAGGTGCGGCAGTTGCCACCGGCGTCGGCGGATCGCGTTGTGATACAGCCACGCAAGTGGGCCACCCGCGTCTCCGTGTTCGCCGCGGCCGCGAGTTTGCTTGTGGCGGCAGGCATCGGTGTGGCTTGGGTCACCACGAACTCGCAGTTGCAGGACAAGGTGACAGCATCACAGGCGGAGTTGGACAAACTCCAGGCCGTGCTGTCAGCACCCGACGCCCGCATCGGCACCACCGCCGTGGGTTCGGGCGGGAACGCCACGGTGGCGATCTCGATGGACCGCAACCAGATGGTGGTCCTGGTCCGGGGATTGCCGCCATTGCCCGCCAACAAGGTTTATCAGGCGTGGTTCGTTTCCGGGAAGGGCGTGGCCTCCGCGGGACTGCTCGGCGTTTCCGACGGGTCGATGACATCCAATGATGTTTCCGCGGCCCAGGGCGCCGAAGGCCTGGCCTTTACCCTGGAACCCTCAACCGGCTCGAAAGAACCGACATTGCCCATCCTCGCAACCGCGAAATTCTCCGCATAACAGCACCCTGTGGATAACCCCGGTGGGTGTGGACAACCCGCCGCAATGGGGTCGTCCGGCCCCGTTTGTGTCGGTGGGCACCGGTACGCTGGATTCCGGGGGCCGGAGGCCGCACCACCGTATGCGGCCACGCCAAATACCCAGGCATAGGCCAGGCCATTCCGCGGATACAGACCGGAGCCAGGCGAGCACATGCGAAGTGAGCCTGCCAGGCGACATGCCCGAGCCAGGTGATCAGGCCGAGCCGCGTGGGTGAGCAGAGCCGAGCGGGGCGAGCCAGATGAGCGGACCACGCCAAGTGATATGCCCAGACCAGATGCTCGAGGCGAGCCGCGTGAGTGCGCCAGGCAAGATGGCTGGGGCCGCGACGAGCGGTGACGTCGTGCGAAGCGAGCCATGCCCGAGCCAGGTGGGCGAGTCGAGTCAGACGATCGGGCCGAGCCCGGCAGGCGGGCCAATCTGGATTAGCGGGCCAGACCAGGCCCGAAGAGCACGCCAGATCCGGATGGCGAGCCAGGGCAAGCGAGCACAACGGGCCCGAATCAGGCCAGACCGGATGGCGAGCCAGGCCAGGCGACCACACACCAGGCCCGATAGGCCGACCGAATCCGAATAGGCCGCCGGTCCGATGGCGGGCCAAGTTCGGATGGGTAGGCCGAGCCGCTCTAACAGCATGGCCCAGAACAAGCACAAGAACGGCGGACAAACTGCCGAAGATCACGAAGCGTAAGGAAGCCTGCGCCCAGGCGGAGCCGATTCCAGCCACGACAGGAAACCCGTCAAAGCATCCGAGGTCATGGCGATCTCCACCTCGGTGTCCGGGCCGCCGAAGGCTCGTTTGGATCGGGGCGGGTCGAGTTCGGCGCGGCATTTGAGGATGATGGCGCCGGCGGGGACTCCGTAGAGTTCCTGGGGGTCGGGTTCGCGGCGGTCGTCGATTTCGAAACCGTCGCGCTGGATGATGCGGTTGGGGCCGTTGCGCAGACTCAAAGCGCGGTACCAGGCGAACTCGTCGCCGTGATACCGCGCCACGCCCAGGTGCCAGCCCCGGGGATTGTCCAGGTGTGTTCTCAGTGCGACGTTGATGCCGCCGGCCCGGACCAGGCGTACCCGCCGGGCGCCCAGCAGGAACAACGTGACCGCCACGACGGCCAGGAGTGTCCCGATCAGCAAGAGGATCTCCACGGCCGCCCCCTGCCCTTGCCCTGTCCCCGGGCCCCGGTCAGACCGTCTGCCCGGCGGCGCGAAGCCGTGCGGCCGCGCGGGCCCGCTCGTCCTCGTCCTCGGCGGCGGCGATGTCGGCGCGGGCCTGCTCGACGTCGATCTCGTTGGCCAGCTCGGCGGACTCGGCGAGGATGCTCACCCCGTCGCCGGTGATCGACAGGAAGCCCCCGTGCACCGCGGCGGTGACCGTTTCGCCGTCGGCCAGCCGGATCCGCACCACGCCGCCCTCGACCAGCTGGCCGAGCAACGGTTCGTGGCCGGGCAGCACCCCGAGCTCGCCCTCGGTGGTCTGCGCGATCACCATGGTCGCCTTGCCCGACCAGAGGCGGCGCTCGACGGCGACGAGTTCAACGGAAATCTCGGCCACGCGTTTCTCCTTCGTGTTCCGGTCACGTCAGTCTAAACGGCGTGTCCTGGCAACTTCGACGCCCCTCCCGGTGTGATGCGGGGTGAGGATCGCCTTAAGGGGGTTCACCGGGTGAACGACATGGGTGACTTCGAACAGTTCGTCGCGAGCCGGTCCGCAGTGTTACTCCGCACTGCGTACCTGCTGTGCGCGGGTGATCGGGGCGCCGCCGAGGACATGCTCCAGGACGTGCTGGAGCGGATGTACCCGAAATGGCGGCGGATCAAGGGCGAACCCGAGGCATATGCCCGGGCTTCGCTGGCCAACGCGTCGGCCAACAGATGGCGCCGGCGCGCCAGACGGGTGAATGAGTCGCCGCTCACACTCCGGCAGACGGATCCGCAGGTGCGCGGGCCGGAACACGAGGTGGCCGACCGCGACCAGGTCGTGCGCGCTCTGGGCGAACTGCCCGAGCGGATGCGCGCGGTGCTGGTGCTGCGGTTCTTCGACGACCTGTCCGAGGCCGACACCGCGCGGGCGCTCGGCTGCGGGGTGGGAACGGTGAAGAGCCAGACCTCCCGTGGCCTGGCGCGGCTGCGCGAACTGCTCACGGACGAGAACATCATGAACGGGAGTCGATAATGGACACCGACGAGCTGCGGGCGGCGTTGCACGGTGCCACGAGCACACTCGAACCGCGGGCGGGCCTTGCCAAGGACGTGCTGCGGGGCGGGATCCGCCGCAAACGCAAGCGCACGGTCACGATCGTGGCGGCGGTGGCGGCTGTTGTCGCCGCGGCGAGTGTGACAACAGTGGTCACATGGCAGTCCGCGTCAGAACAGACGAATGTGGCCAACGATCCACACCTGACCCAGCCGACACACGGCAACCTGGCCAAGGACAACGCGTTCCTCGACGAGGTCGTCCAGGTGTGGCAACGGTCGCTGCGGGTCCGCTTCCCCACGCCGGACAAGCCGATCACCGAGATGCTGGCCGGGAAACCGCACGTCTACTGGGCGGGTGACACCAAAGCGGGCCGGGTCGCGATGGTGCTGCAGGCCATTCGCCCGGAAGGCAGGAACGACCGGCCGACCATCGCCGGACTGGTCGGACCCGACCCCAGGACCGGCCGGCTCGCGATCATCGGTGCGGACAACGGCATGGGCCTCAGCTATGAGATGGCCTACCGCTACGGCCCCGAGGGCCGCTACCTGCTGGCGTTCGACCAGGACCGGCGGTTGTGGCTGTCCGCCAAGACGACCTACGACAACAAGGGCAAGCCGGACCGTGCCTGGCAGGAACTGACGTTCGCCGACGGCGTCGCGCAGTTCGAACTGCCGGAGGGCACCGGCGCCTTCGACGCGAAGCTGACCACGGTCGACCCCGCCACCGCCACTCCCACGCTGAATGACCAGATCGACATCGTCAACACCGACGAAGGCGGTGTAATGGCTGAGAAGCAGCGGGTTCCGGGGCTGGCCTGGGGCCGCGACGGCGGCTGGACCACCTGGGTGGACGTCGACAAGGCGCACCAGAAGGAGATGGCGTACCTGAACTGGTTCCATGAGGACAACGTCTACAAGGCCGGAATGGTCAACAGGGCGGACAGACTGGAGCCCGGGGGCGCGCAGTGGTACGCCGCGTTCGCGGCGGGGCCTGACCGGCTGGCGATCATCGGCGAGGTCGTGACCGACCAAAGTGGACCGTCACACCTCTACACCGTCGTCCTGGACACCAAGACCGAGAAGGCCGTCGAGGTGCGGTACAACGGGCCGGTCGATGCGAAGGCCGCCCTCCCCGTGGTCGTCCCGCTCATCGACAACCTCCGTGGCGTGGTGCTCAAAGGCGCGACGCTCAGGTACCGCGAGGGGCCGAGCGCACCATGGCAGCCCGCGGGCACTGACGCGATCAAGATCCCCTCGGCCCAGGTCCAGGTGGAGATCACCCGGCCCGGAGCGGCGCCGGTCATTGTGGACGTTCCCTGATACGCACGGTCACTGCCGGCGGGTTCAAATGGGTGAACTCGTCGGCAGTCATCGGATGTCTGGCCTGACCATGGGTCACAAAGTAGACGGTTTGTGTTCCGTTCACAGGGAACGCACCGACGTCTGTTCACAGAATACCGCTGCAGGACTAGCTTTCCGTCGCGAATAGCTCCTACTGTGGTGGTGCTCGACACCGACCCTTTGGACGGCGGCCCTTCGAAGGCCGTCACCACTCCGAGGAGTTGCACATGATCGAAAACACCGAGCGCGAGGTCTGGACCACCCCGGACTTCGTCGAGTACGAAACGCCGATGGAGGTCACGGCATACGCAGCCCGCATGGAGGACTGACACAGGACCGTGATCAGACAGGCGGGAGCCAGGCAGCGTCCCGGTTCCCGCCGCCGCCCGTCCGTGTCCGTTCACCGCCGAACCCAAGTCGCCGCCGCGCATTCCACCCTGCCCGGAGGAAGCCGAGTGTCCCTTCCGAACTCTCCGATGACCGGCGACGAGTTCGTCTCCGCACTGCGCGGGCTGTCCCACCGCTACTGGGGAACCCACCCGTTCCACAAACGGCTGCACGAAGGCAGTCTCACCGAGTTCGAGCTGCGCACCTGGGCCGCGAACCGCTGGTACTACCAGTGCATGCTGCCGCAGAAGGACGCGGCGATCATCAGCAACTGCCCGGTCCCGCGGATCCGCCGCGACTGGCTGGCCCGGATCGTCTACCACGACGGCGCCGCCGAGGGCGAGGGCGGCCGCGAGCGCTGGCTGCGGCTGTGCGAGGCGGTCGGGCTGACCCGCGAGGAGGTCCTGGACGAGCGCCATGTCGCGCCCGGTGTCCGGTTCGCCGTCGACGCCTACGTGACGTTCGCGCGCACCAGGCCGTGGGTCGAGGCGATCGCCTCCGGCCTGACCGAGATGTTCTCGGGTCACCTGATGCGCCAGCGGGTCGCGGACATGCTGGCGAACTACTCCTGGATCCGCCGGGACGACCTGGCCTACTTCACCAACCGGATCGACGCCGTCTCCGGCGAAGGACAGGCCACAGTGGACATCGTCGTGAACTACAGCGTCACGCGCGAACAACAGGATGCCGCGATTTCCGCGCTGTCGTTCAAGTGCGACGTGCTGTGGTCCATGTTGGACGCGATCGAGCGGGCGGCCAAGAAGGAGTGACCCGGTGACCACGATCGAACTCGGCTCCCGGCCGCGGCTGCGCCGTGGGGTCCGGCTCACCTGGGACAAGACCCGCGAGACACACGTCCTGCTGTTCCCGGAAGGCGTGCTCGTGCCCAACAAGACGGCCGCCGCTGTGCTCGAACTGTGCGACGGCACCGCGACCGTTGCCGAGATCACCGCGGACCTGGCCCAGCGCTACTCCGGTGTCCAGCCGCAGGACGTCCAGGATGTGCTGGTGCGCCTGGAAGAACGGCGGGTCGTCGAGTGGACGTGACCGCACAGCCGCCCTTGGGCATGCTCGCCGAGCTGACCCACCGGTGCCCGCTGCACTGCCCGTACTGTTCCAACCCGATCGAGCTGGTCACCCGCGAGAACGAGATGTCCACCCAGCAGTGGCTCTCGGTGCTCACCCAGGCACGCGAGCTCGGCGTGCTTCAGGTGCACATGTCCGGCGGGGAACCGTTGGCCCGCAACGACTTGCCTCAGCTGGTCGAGCACGCCTCCTCGCTTGGCTGCTACGTCAACCTGGTGACCAGCGGGCTCGGCCTGAGCGAGGACCGGCTGCGGGATCTGGTGGACCGCGGCCTGGCGCACGTCCAGTTGTCCGTCCAGGGCGCGGATGCCGAGATGGCGAACCGGATCGCGGGCGTGAAAGCCCACTCCCACAAGCTGAAGGCGGCCGCGGCGATCCGGGCGCTGGACATGCCGTTGACGTTGAACGTGGTCCTGCACCGGGCGAACCACCACCAGGTCGGCGACCTGATCGCGCTCGCCGAGGAGTTGGGCGCGGATCGCCTGGAGCTGGCGAACACCCAGTACTACGGCTGGGGCCTGCGCAACCGGGACGCCCTGATGCCGACCACCGAGCAGCTCGCGGCGGCCGAGCCGATCGTCCGGGCGGCCACGGAACGGTTGCGCGGCAAGATGTTGATCGTCTACGTGGTGGCGGACTACTACGAGCCGTACCCGAAGCCGTGCATGTACGGGTGGGGCTCGAGGCAGCTGACCGTGGCCCCGAACGGTGATGTGCTGCCCTGCCCGGCCGCCTCCGCGATCACGACCCTCAAGCTGGACAACGTCTTGGAGCGCCCGCTCGCGGATATCTGGTACCGGTCCGAGGCGTTCAACGCCTACCGCGGCACGGACTGGATGCCCGAGCCCTGCCAGAGCTGTGTGCGCAAGGACGTCGACTTCGGCGGCTGCCGCTGCCAGGCGTTCCTGCTCACCGGCGACGCGGCGAACACCGACCCGGTCTGCTCGAAGTCGCCGCGCCGCGAGGTGATCGACACCATCCTGGCCGGAACCCCCGAGGTGGCGCCGGAACTCATCATGCGCGAGAACACGATCAAGGTGGTGCAGTGAAGGTTCTGCTTCTGGGAACCGCGGCGGGCGGCGGTTTCCCCCAGTGGAACTGCGCCTGCCCGATGTGCGCGAACCCAAAGATCCCGTCCCGCACCCAGGACTGCATCGCCATCAGCGCGGACGGCACGAACTGGTACCTGATCAACGCCTCCCCGGACATCCGCGCACAGATCCTTGCCAGCGAACACCTCTCGGCCGGCCCTGGCCCGCGCGACACACCCATCCGGGGAGCCCTGCTGACCGACGCCGAACTGGACCACACCCTCGGCCTCACCATGCTCAGGGAGGGCACGGGCCTGCGGATCTGGGCCCCCGCCGCCGTCCTGCACGCCCTGAACCACGACTTCCCGTTGCGAGGGATCGTGTCCCGCTATGGGGCTTGGGACTGGCAAGCGGCGACCGCGGAGTTCGAGGTCGACGGCCTGCGAGTCACGGTGTTCCCGATCAGTGACAAGAGACCCAAGTACATCCAGTCCACTGTGGATGGCCCGTGGGTGGTCGCCTACCGGATCGAGGACCCCGCCGGCGGGGCCCTCGTCTACGCCCCCTGCCTCAAAACCTGGCCCGATGGCTTCGACACCCTGGTTTCCGGTGCCACTTGTGTGGTCCTCGACGGCACTTTCTACTCGCCCGGGGAGATGTCCGGCGCCACCACCGTCACCACCAGTGCGCAGCGGGCGATGGGCCACATTCCGATCGCCGGACCGGATGGTTCCCTCGCCCGCATCGCCGCCCACCCGGACACGCGGTGGGTCTACACGCACCTGAACAACACGAACCCGATCCTGGACCCGGGTTCCCCGCAGTACCAAGAGGTTCTGGCGGGCGGTGCCGAGGCTCCCCCGGACGGCACCGAGCTCACGATCTGAGCCTAGGCCTTCGCGGGCATGTACTCCCGGTACATCTCCTCCAGCGGCCCCGACAGCTGCGACTTGACCACCTGGCTCACCTCGTCCCCATAGACTTCCCACTCGTCGTTCAGCAGGCCCTTCATGGTCTCGTCCGCGACAACACGCGGGTGGGTCTTCGGCGCGGTGACTCCGTCGGCCATCTCGGTCTCCAGGAACCCGGCGTGCACGCCGACCACGAGCGTCCCTTGTGGAGCGAGCTGCACCCGCATGGCGTTGCTGGCCGCCCAAGCCGCGGTCTTGCTCACTCCATAACCCCCGAGCAGCGCCTGCCGCCACGAGGCGACCGACAGCATGTTCACCACGGCGCCGCCGCCGTTCGCGGCCAGGATCGGCGCGAACGCCCGGGTGACGTCGATCAGCCCGTACAGGTTGACTTCCAGCAGGTCACGCAGGGCTTTCGTGTCATCGATGATCTGCGTCCGCGTGCCGATGCCCGCGTTGTTGATCAGGATGGTGACGTCCTTGGCCGCCTCCGCCGCCGCGGCGATGGACTCCTTGTCCGTGACGTCCAGCCGGATCGGGGTCAGGCGGGGGTCGGTGATCGACTCGGGGTTGCGGGCGCCCGCGTAGACCTTGGCCGCGCCGTTGTCGAGGAGGGCCTGTGCGAACTCGGCGCCCAGGCCGCGGTTCGCCCCGGTCACCAGCGCGACGGCACCTTGGATCTTCATTGCGACCTCCTAGTGAGTCTTTTGATGAGACTGACACTAGCACGGTGAGTCTCATCATCAGACTTACTAGTGAGTCGCTTCACACGACTGACCGGGTATGCTGGGCTT
>CBIMJO010000141.1:0-11490 GCA_966244135.1 uncultured Actinocrispum sp.
GGTGTGGTGGATCGAGGACGGCTCGCCGCCGCTGTACGGGTCGCCCTTCACGCCGCGCGCGTAGTAGTCGTACTCGTCGTCCAGGCCGCCCAGCGAGTGACCGAGCTCGTGCGGAGTGATCAACGCGCTCAACGCGTTCCCGCCGGACGCCGTCGCGTACGTGCCGCCAGCGCCGCCGTATGTGTTGCTGTTAGCGATCGCCAGCAACTGCCTGTTACCGGAGTTGGTTCCTGGCACGAGGTTCGCGTACTGGGTCAGCGCGGTGTTGTCGACGGTGAGCAGCCGCTGGACACTGCTCGCGTCGCAACCGCCCCAGAAACCCATCTTCAGCGGCGTGGCCCGGCGCGGCGAGCTGAGGTCCGGGTCGCAGCTGACGCCGGACACCGGCGAGGCCACCTCGACCGCGTAGATGTTGAGATAGCTGCGGTAGGTCTTGAACGGTTCCAGGCTGAGCAGCACGTTCATGTGCTTGTCCACGTGCTCGCGGAACTTCGGCAGCTCGGCGGCGGTGTAGCCGTCACCCACGATGACGATGTTGAACCGCTTGGCGGGGTCGCCGGTGATCCGCACCGGCACCACGGTCGCCGCCTCGAGCTGGGCGCTCGCCACGACCGGCGTCACGAACGGGACAACTGCCGCAACCGCAGCGACTACCGCGCGTCTCCACATGCCCACGGACGCTAGGGAGGACCGGACACCGTTGTGCAGAGCCGAAAGTAGCGAATCGGCGGTTATGCTCCTGCGGTGGCGCACGTGCCCGTCCAGAAACGCCGGCAGCAGCTGGTCGCGGCCGCCTTCCGGGTGGTCGCGCGGGAGGGCGTGGCCGCCGCGAGCACCCGCCGGATCGCTTCGGAGGCAAAGGTTCCGGCCGCGGTCGTGCACTACTGCTTCCACTCGGTGGACGAGCTGATCGACAGCATGATGGCCGGCGTGTTCGCCGAGACCGCCGAGCTCGCGGCCGTCGCTTTACGGCCCCGCGGCGGGGTTTCCGAGTCCCTGCGGGCTGCGCTGAACCGGATCTGGCAGGGCTACCGGGCCGATCCGGCGCGGCAGCGGGCCGTGTTCGATCTGGTCAACCACGCGCTGGGCCGTCCCGCCGCCGCCGAACTGGTCCGGCAGCACCAATCGCGATTAGGGGAACTGGCCGAACGTTTCCTCGCCGATGTGGCGTCGGCCAACGGCATCCAGTGGGCCGCTCCGGCGGACGTGCTCGGCCGCGCACTGGTGTCCACCCTCGACGGAGTGCTGATGAACTGGCTGATCGACCGCGACTCCGCGCGCGCCGAGGAGGCGCTGGCGTGGCTGGCCGCGAGCATCGCCGGTAACGTGACGTGATGATCGTATGGATCAATGGGGCCTTCGGCGGCGGGAAGACGCACACCGCGCACGAGATCCACCGGCGGCTGCCCGGCAGCGTGATCTGCGACCCGGAGTTCGCCGGGTTCGGCCTGAACCGGATGATCCCACGTGCCTTGCGCCGCGACTTCCAGGACCTGCCGGTGTGGCGGACGAGCGTGCACTACGTGCTGGACATGGTGGCTTCCCGCTCCGATGGTGTTGTCCTGGTGCCGATGACCCTCGTTTCCCCGCAGTACTTCGAGGAGATCGTGGGGCGGCTGCGGTCCGATGGCCACGATGTGCGGCACTTCTCGTTGCTGGCGCCACGCGAGGTCGTACTGAAACGCCTGAGCGAGCGCGTGTTCGGGCACGCCTTCCAGATCCTGCGCGGCAACAAGATCACACCCCGCCGCGAGTCCTGGGCGGCGCGCAAGGTCGACCTGTGCCTCTCCCAGCTGCGAAAGCCCGAGTTCGCCGAGCACATCTGGAACGACAAGACCCCGCTGCCCGCGGTCGCCGACAAGATCGCGTCCTCCTGCGGCTTGACCCTGACCCCCAACACCGACAGCGCGTTGCGGGCCCAACTCCGCCGCGCCACCGTCGGCATCAAACACATCCGCCTGGGCTGACCCTGGTGGTTCAGTCGTCCTGCGGCTTGCCGCCCAGGGTCGCGGTGAGGAAGTTCGAGACGCGGTAGCCGGGTTCGGCGCGGCCGTAGGACTCGGCGAGGGCCATGCCGTTGTGCGTGGTGATGTCCCAGCCGTGGTCGGCGAGCCAGGTGGCGGTCTGGGTGCCGAGGCCGCCCTGCCACATGGAGACCAGCCGGCGCATGGCCTCGGTGGGTGGTTCGCGGTTCGGGTTGCGTTCGCGGTCACGGTGTTCGCACGAGAGGGTGCTGCCTGGGGCGGACAGACTCGTGACGCGCGTGAGGACCTTGGCGGCGTCCTCGGCGGTGAGGTAGACCAGCAGGCCTTCGATCAGCCACGCGGTCGGCCGGTCCGGCTGAAAACCAGCCTTGACCAGGGGAGCGGGCCAGTCGTCGCGGAGGTCGACAGGCACGAGGGTGCGCGTGCAGCGTGGTACCGCACCTTGGGTGGTGAGGACTTTTTCCTTGTACGCCAGCAAGTCCGGCAGGTCGAGTTCGAACAGGTGGGTATCCGCGGGCCAGTCCAGGCGGAACGCGCGGGTGTCCAGGCCCGCGGCCACCAGCACGACCTGGTGGTGGCCGCTGGCGAGGAGGTAGTCGTCGTAGAACCGGGTCCGGATGGCCACATGCAGCCGGAACACCGAGTCCGCGTCCGTCGGCGGACCGGCGAACGCGGCGGCGAGGGGATCATCGAAGAGGCGATCGGGGCGGCCGCTCTCGAGGGCCCGCAACCGGGCGACGCCGATCGCGGTCCGGGACACGTCACTGACCATGGAAAACCCCCTGCTCCGGTCCTGGGCGGGCTGCCCAGGACCGAAGCATAGGTAAACTATGGATAGTTCGGCCAGTAACTTTGCTGATTGGCCAGGTTGGCCGCGGCGCCGGTGTTGTTGATGACGTGGTCGATCGTGCCCACGCCGCCGAGCGACACCGAGACCAGCCCGTGGAACCGGACGCCCGCGTTGTCCGGCACCTCGAACGACCGGCTCACGTGGATCGCCGGGTTGACGTTGAAGAAGCTGTAGCTGCCGACACCCCACGCCTCGTGGCTGGTCACGTTGTTCGCGACCTTGTACGCCGCCCAGCCCAGGCTGCCGCCGCCGCTGCTCCAGGCACCCTGGTTCGGCGGGTCGTAGGGGAACTCGTTCTGGAAGAAGTAGGTCCGGCCGCCCTGGCCGTTCCAGAGCACCTCGTACTGCTGGTAGTGCTCGACGAACAAGCCGTACATCGTGACGTTGGCGCCGTTTACGACCAGGCCGTTGGCGGCGGTGTTCACGTCCCAGCCGACACCGGAGTCACCGTGGTCCGCGCGCCACAGCCACATGTGGTCGCCGATCACGTTGTTGCTGTTGATCTGCAGGGTCACCGACGCCTTGCCGGTCCCCGCGCCACCGATGCGGAAGAACACGTCGTGCAGCGAGGTCGGGTTGGCGGCGTGGTTCGCCGACGACCCGGGCGGGCCGACCTGGACCAGCACCGGCGAGTTCTGCGCGCCCGCGTCGATCAGCAGGCCGCCCAGCTTCACACCGTCCACATCGGCCACCGTCACCGCGGGCAGGCCGGTGTCCGGAACCAGCGTCGCCAGGCCGAGACCGAGTACGACAGTGTCCGCGCGGGTCACCCGGATGGTGTCGTTGAGGTGGTACACACCCGGCGTGAACAGCAGGTGCTTGCCCTGGTTGAGCGCCGCGTTGATGGTCGCCACCGAGGCGCCCGGCTTGACCACGTAGAAGTTCGCGAGCGAGATCGACGTGCCGGCCGGGTTGCCGCCGCCCCACGAGGTGCCGCGCGAGTTCTGCCGCAGCGCGGGGACGAAGACGTTGTAGGTCCCCGAACCGTCGATGTACAGGAACGGCTTCTCCCGCACGGTCGGGGTGTTGGCCACGACGGTGTGCGACGGGTTCGGGAAGTGCTGCGGCGGCGAACCGTTGGCGCCGACGAACACCATGTTCCAGACCGAACCGGACCAGCCGCCGTTGAGGTCGGAGTTGCGGGTCAGGAACTGTTGCTGCGAACCGGATTCGACCAGTCCGTCGATCCGCGAGTCGGCGATCAGGCCACCGGACGCCCAGCCGTCGCCGCCGTTCCAGAGCTGGACCTGGCCGCTGAGGTGCATCCGCCGGTACGGCGCCGCCTGTGCGACCGCCCACCGCTCGATCTGGCCCGCGGGCAGGTGCACGTATAGGTTCTCCGCGGAGCGCCAGAAGTTCTGGGTCGCGTTGCCCTTGTTGGCCGGGTTGTCGCCCTGCTGCAGCCAGTCGGCCTCGACCCGCACGTGGCCGTTGAGGTTGGTCGAGTCCGGCGACAGGCCCAGGCCCGCGACCTGCGTGTAGAAGCCGAGGTTGACATCGGCGTTGTACGTGCCCGGCTTGAACAGCACCGCGTTGCGCTGGGTGCCGAACTGGTTGGTGTGCTGCTGGGCGGCGATCTGGTTCAGCCTGGCCTGGAACTCACTCTGCGGCGTGGACGGGCTGACCACGTAGGTGTTCGGGCCGAGATCGGGGTTGCGCGGGTCGGTCGGCGGCACGGTCGGGTCCGTGGGACCGCCGTCGTCCGCGAAAACGCTGAACTCCCACAGGGAGTAGCCCCACTGGGTGGCGCGGGCGGTGCCGTTCACGCGGATATACCGGCCCCGGCCGGCGACATCGACGCTCTGGTTGCCGCCGGTGCTCGTGGTGGTCGAGTAGACCGGGTTCCAGGCGGTGCCGTTCTCCGAGACCTCGATCCGGTAGCCGCTCGCATAGGCGGCCTCCCAGTTCAGGCCGACACGGCAGATGGTCGTGGTGGTGCCGAGGTCGACCTGGAGCGTCTGCGGGTCGCTGAACTGGCTGGACCACCGGGTGCCGGTGTTGCCGTCGACCGCCGCGCTCGCGGGGGTGCCCGCGTTCTCGGTGGAAGATGCCACGGCGGGGTGGTTGAGGGCGACGTTGGTGGTGCCGCAGGCGGCGCTGGCGGTCGTCGTGGACAACACCGTTACCGCGCTCATCGCGGTCACGGTCGCCACAGCCAGAGTGGCCCAGCGGCGGTGCTGGTGTCTCATTGTCCTGCCTTCAGAGTCAGGGAAAGGCGAGGTCTGTGCAGGTGGATGTGGATGGATCGATCCAGAGAGCGCTCTCCCGGAATCGGTTCCGGAACCGGTTACGGGATGTCTGGGAGTTAACAACGTGGACATCCGACCGTCAAGCCCCACGAACGACGCCCACCTGTCAAGCCGCCGTTGGCCTCTCTGTGGACAACCCCACCGCTGTGGACAACTCAAGATCATCCACGCATCGCCGCCGAGTTCCGTCGCCCCACTGTGGAAACGTGAAAACTGGGGGATCCCCCTGCGGGGGACCCTCGTCGCGGCGTGCTCGTGGATGGGCGTGAGGGGTGGGACCGGGGATGGGTGGGCGGCAACGAGTGATGCGGGCGACGGGGTGGGCAGCGGATTGTGGGGTGGCGTCTGGGAATCGAGGACGGTTGGTGCTGGATGGGGTGGGGCGGTTCGATTTGGTGCGGGACCCCTGCGGCGCACGGGCAGGCCGAAGGGCGCGGTCAGGGCTGGCGCCCTGCCTCGCGAACGAGAGCTTATGTGCGCCACCACCCCGCACAAAACCGCAATGGCGCTGGACGACGCATTCGGCGCGGACGGGATCCACACGCGCGCAAGGGGTGCGGAGTCTCGGGACTTGAGCGTCAGGGCGTGCTCAGGTGCGGTCGTAGTGGGCGATGATGACGCCCTTGCTGGTGGAAACCGTGTGGGTGAGCGTGAAGTCCGTGAGGGGTGCGGGGTTGGGGAAGAGGTGGGTGCCGGTGCCCAGGGTGACCGGGAAGATCAGGAGGGTGTAGTGGTCGATCAGGCCGGCGGCGTGCAGCGCGTGCACCAGGGACGTGCTGCCGATGATGGACAAGTCCTTGCCGGGCTTGGATTTCAGCGCAGTCACTGTCTCAACGGCGTTGCCGCGCAACAGGATGGAGTTCTGCCAGGCATCCGCGTCGGCGAGAGTTGTTGAAGCGACGTACTTCGTGGTCGCGTTCATGTGCGTTGTGAAGGGGTTGCCGTCGGAACGTAAGCCCCAGGCTGTGATGAAGTCCTGCCAGGTGCGGCGGCCGAGCAGCATGTCGCCTGGGTTGCTCATGCCGCGCGCCATTTCCTGGGCCATGACTTCGTCCTGGTAACGCGTGCCCCAGCCGCCGTGGGTGAAACCGCTCCTGGTGTCCTCGTCTGGGCGGCCGGGGGCTTGCACGACGCCGTCGAGGGTGACGTTCATGGTGACGGTGATCGAGCGCATCGGGTGTCCTTTCGCTGTCGCAGCAGGTCACCCACTACACGAACGGCGATCACCCGGATCGACACAAGCTACGGCGCGGACTCGCGGACCACCAGTGAGGTCGGGACGATCTGTGGCGCGTCGGGGAGTTCCTCGCCTTCGAGGCGCCCCAGCAACATCCGGGCGGCGGTCTCGCCCATCTCGCGCGACGGTTGCCGGACCGTTGTCAATGACGGCTGGGTGTGCGCGGCGATGGGGATGTCGTCGAAGCCGATCACGGCGACGTCGTCGGGGGCTTTGAGGCCGGCTTCGCGCAGGGCGTCGAGGATGCCGACGGCCATCAGGTCGTTCTGCGCGAACACGCCGTCGATGGGTTCCCGCAACGCCAGCAACTGCTCGAAGCAGGCGCGGCCGCCGTCCCGCGTGAAGTCGCCCTCGACCTGCAGGCGCGGGTCGAAGTGGACACCCGCGGCCGACAAGGCATCGAGGAACCCGTCGGTGCGGTCGCGCGTGCAGCCGAACTCGGCGGGCCCGGTGACGATCGCGAGCCGGCGACGGCCCAGTTGCACGAGGTGCTGCGCGGCTTCGGCGGAACCCTCGCGGTTGCTGGTGGCCACGGAGGCGAAGCCGCGGTGGTGGCCGCGGTCGTCGATCATCACGACGGGCAGGCCGGACTCGTGCAACGTGGTGATGTACGACAAGGAGTTCGGCGGTTCCACCAGCAGCAGGCCGTCGAAGGCGTTGGACGACACGTGCTTGGCGAACTGCGTCAGGGAGTCGGCGCCGCGGTTCATCGTGCTCAGCAGCAAGCCGTACCCGCGCGCCTCCAGCACGTCCGCGACACCCTGCAGCACGTCACCCATCCACGGCCAGGTCAGGCCGGGCACGAGCATGCCCACCGTCTGCGTCCGGCCCTTGGCCAGGCCGACCGCCCGCGCGCTCGGGGTGTACCCGGTCGCGGCGATCACCTCGCGGACCCGGATCGCGGTGGCCGCGTCCACGTCCCCCTTGTTGTTCAGCACCCGGGAGACGGTCGCCTTGCTCACCCGCGCCCGGCGGGCGACTTCAGCGATGGTGACGCGCAATGTTCCTGCCTTGAGGTCGGTGACGCCGTCAGGATAGTCATTCCCGCAACGGGCGATCATCGAGTGTCACGATGGTCGCGGAAACAGCGTGAGGAAACGGGCCGCGGCCTCGGTGTCGCCGGTGACACGCACCTCACCGGCGGAAACGGCGTCGGCGAGGGGCCGTCCGCCGAACGTCAGCGAGCGGAACGTACCGACGTTCGCAGCCAGGGTCGCGTCCGGATGGTCGGCAGGGCCACGCGTCAACGTGGCCTGCCCGCCGTCCACCGATGCGGTGAAGGTGTCGTCATCCAAGCGCAGCTCGTAGACGCCCCGGTGGCCGTCTGCGAGATCGGGCCGGAACGTCGTCTTCAACGCCAGGATGTACGCGAACACGCTCAGCTCCGCGGTGGAGACCAGCGGCGTCAGGCTGCCCCACCGGCCCAGCTCGATCAGCACCGGCTCCAGCGCGGCGCCGCGCGGAGTCAGCTCGTAGACCCAGGTGTTCGCCGGGGGACCGAGCTTGCGGCGTTGCACGACACCGTCGTCCTCCAGCTCCTTCAACCGCTGCGACAGCACGTTCTGGCTCGCCGTCGGCAGGCCCGCGCGCAGGTCGGTGAACCGCTTCGGCCCGTACAGCAGCTCGCGCACGACCAGCAGCGCCCACCGCTGACCCACCACGTTCAACGCCCGCGCGATCCCGCACGGCTCGTCGTAGCTGCGATCCGCCACTGCCGACCCCCTCGAAATTTGGTACTCCTATTTTAGGACCAACTGGTGCTAGTGTAGGACAAAACTCGATGAAGGAGGAAGTCGTGACACTGGGGACCCTGCCGCAAGGCGACGTGCGACTGCTGGACACCGACATCGCGCAAGGCCTGCTGGCCTCGACCGAACTCGCCCGGGTGGCCTATGTGGCCGCCGACGGCACACCGCGTGTCTTCCCGGTGATGTTCCACTGGAACGGCACCGAGCTCGTGTTCGCCACGTTCGCGGGCGCCGCGAAGATCAAGGCCCTGCGCGCCAAGCCGGACGTGGCCATCACCATCGACACCAACGCGATGCCGCCGCAGCTGCTGCAGCTGCGCGGCCGTGCCGAAGTGACCGATGTGGACGGTGTGGTGCCCGAGTACCTGGCGGCCCACATCCGGTACTCCGGCAGCGAGGAACAGGGTCGCGCTAATGTGGCCGATGTGGACAAGCCGGGCCTGAAGATGGCCCGCATCGCGATCAGGCCGAGCTGGGTGGGCGTGATCGACTTCATGACGCGTCTGCCCGGCGGCGCCACGCCCGAGGAGTTCGCGAACCGGGGGCGGAGCTGACATGGCGACGTTCGTATTGATCGCGGGAGCAGGCGGCGATCCGGCGTACTGGCGCTGGGTCGTGCCGGAGCTGGAGGCCCGCGGGCACGAGGCCATCACGGTCGACCTGCCCGGCGAGGACGACTCGGCCGGTTTCGACGAGTACGCGGACGTCATCGTCGAAACCGTGGGAGACCGCGAGAAAGTCGTGCTCGTGGCCCAGTCGCTGGCCGGGTTCTCCGCGCCGCTGGCGTGCGACCGGATCGACGCCGCCATGATCATCATGGTCGCGGCGATGACCCCGAAGCCCGGCGAGTCGGCGGGGGAGTGGTGGGACGCGAGCGGGCAGACCGAGGCGCGGCGCGCGTCCGACGAGGCGCTCGGCCACGACCCGGACGCGCCCTTCGACCCGTTCTTCACGTTCCTGCACGACATTCCGGCCGACCGGCTGGCCGAGCTGCCGCCCGAGGCGGTCCGCCGGCAGTCCGGCACGCCGTTCGAGAAGCCGTGGCCGCTCGCGAAATGGCCGGACGTGCCGACCAGGTTCCTGCTGTGCCAGGAGGATCGCCTGTTCCCGGCCGAGTTCCAGCGCCGGATCGTGAAGGAGCGCCTGGGGATCACGCCGGACGAGATGCCGGGCGGGCACCTGCCCGCGTTCGCCCGCCCGGTCGAGCTCGCCGAACGCCTCGTCGGCTACCTGCGCAAGTAGAAGCGCTCGACGACCGTCCAGGTCGTCGTTGTGACGAGGTAGATCCCAGCCGCGAGCGGGACGACCGCGGCGGCCAGCGAGGTACCGAACGGCAGCAGCCGCAGGAGCTTCGGCGACTCCTGCGGCACCGCGCGTGACGAGAACCAGCCGACCACGAGCAGCGCGGCGAACAAGCCCAGGAACACCAGTGACCCGGTGGACAGGAAATGCGCGCCGAACGCGGTGCCGAACAACGTCTGGGACATCAGGTCGTTCGGCAGGCCGTTGATCGTTCCGGACGAGAACAACCGGTACATGACCATGAAGAACGGCAGCTGCAGCAGCATCGGCAGGCAGCCGGCGAACAGTGATGTGCCGGAATCCTGGTACAGCGACATCAGCTCGCGTTGCAGCCGCTCGGGATCGCGTTTGTGCTTCTCCCGCAGCCGGGTGGCCTGCGGGGCGAGCGCCGCTCGGGCCTTCTCGCCACGAACGGCCATGCGGGCCAACGGATGCAGCATCAGCCGCACGCCGACGGTGAACAGGACGATGGCCAGCGCGACGCCGGTCGCGCCGGCCAGCCAGGAAACCACGTGGTACGCGCCTTCAGCGGGCACGTCAAGGAAAGCGAACATGGGGCAGCACTCCGTCATGCCAGAGGAAACTCAGGGACAGGCGGATGCGGCTGCTAAGGAACCGTTAGACAGCCGCGAATGCGGCTGATGGCGCTCTCGGACGTGGCTTCCCGGACGCATCCGGGTCACGCAGGCGGAGGAAAACGCTGTGGCGCGCGCGTTGCCGCAGCGCGACCCCGTGAACCTGGGCGGGCCTGGCGGCGGGAGCGGGCAGGCAGATCGACAGAACGAGGGCCAGACCGGCGGTCAACGCCGTGACCAGGACGAACTGCCCCGCCCCGTCGAACCCCAGCAGGACGAACGCGAGCGGCAGCACGACAGCCAGCAGCAGCTGCCACCTCGCCCCGAACGTCCCCATGGGCCCAGCGTACTTCAGGGCATCAACTCCAGGCGCTTCACGAGTTTGCTGATCTTGTTGCGGGGACCGATGATGCTCACCGCGCGGGTGGCCAGGTCGGCGGGTTTGGTCTCGGCCAGCTGGGCCAGGAACTCGTCGTAGACGCGGGTGGTCTGCGCGATCGAGGGCATGTCCACCACGTGAACGCCTTCGCTGGCAACGGCTTTCTCCCGGACCTCGGCCAGCTCGGCGGCCGTGGCGGTCAGGATCGTGCAGCCCGCCCAGGGCAGGCCCGGGTGCGTGTGCCGGGCGGCGTCGGTGCCGGATGGTCCGATCAGGCCGGTGACCGAGGCGCCGGTGCCGGCGGCGATGCAGGCCACCGCGTTGACGATCTGCCCGGCCGGGATGGTGGCGTCCACGACCACGACCCACTTGAGCCGGGCGGCGCGGGTGGGCTCGCTGGTGACGATCTCCTCCGGCGCGAAACCAAATGTGCCTTCAGCCACAACAGACCTCTCATTCATACGGCTACCGTCGTGAACGCTAATCGTTGTGACGTGCTAGTTTCCACTCTGGCGAACTTAATTCGGCAGGGAGCGGCAGATGGCCGATCTGGACGAACTTGATGCGGCGATCCTGCGGGAACTGCAGGCGGACGCACGGCGGACGAACCGCGACATCGCGGAGGCGGTAGGGGTTGCCCCCTCCACCGCACTGGAACGCACCCGGGGTCTGCGAGAGCGCGGGATCATTCGCGGCGCCGTTCTGGACGTCGATCTCGCCGCGATTGGACGCGGTGTCCAAGCGCTTATCGCCGTTCGAATCCGGCCGCCGAACCGCGCGTACATCGACGCGTTCCGGAATTGGATCTCCGACGAACCGGAGACTATTGGTGTTTTCGTTGTCACGGGTAGTGAGGACTTCCTCATTCACGTGGCGGTACGCGACAACCAAGATCTGTACGCATTCGTGATCGACCGCCTCACCCAGCGTCCGGAGGTGGCCGATGTGCGCACCAGTGTGGTGTACGAGCACCTGCGTAACACTCAGATCCAACCCCGTTGACTGATGCCTTTCACCTAGGTGTTTCGGGCATAGTGGACACCATGGCAACGGGATTCTTCTGGGACATGATGGCCGGCCGCACCCCACCGCCCGCCGCCGCGGCAACATTGGGCTGGAAATTGCGGGAGGTGGATGCCGACGTCTACTACCAGTCGCCGGCCGG
>CBIMJO010000142.1:0-11484 GCA_966244135.1 uncultured Actinocrispum sp.
CCCGCCTCCGGCGGCGACTGAAAGACAAAACCCGATCGCCTCCGGCGACGGAAAATCGTTGCTACGCAACGAAAATCTCACCCGCTCGCTTCACTCGCTCTGTCTTATGTGCACAGTCTACAACAGACTCACCTAGCTATACAACAGAAAACTTCCCGATCACTCACTGTCCAAAGAGGAACCCTTGCTACACAAGGATAACACCGCTCAATCGTCACCAAAACTGATCACCTCCAAAAAATACCCCATGGGGGTACCCTACTTCACGCCAACCCGCCCGCCAACAACACCACACCACAGGCTCGCTCCGCTCACCACACCACACCCACCAGGGCTACGCCCCCACAACCCATACCACCAGCCAAAACAAACACCCACCCGTACACCACACTGACAATCAAACATCACTACCACACAAGCGCTACGCGCCAACAACCACCCACCACAGCGCTACGCGCCAACAAGCAGGCTGGACGAAACAACAAAAGATCACCAATCGGCACACCAACCAGCAAAAACCCAACCACCGAACCAGCCAGCCAACAACCAGCAAAACGTCACCAAACGCCAACCGTCACGAAAAAGACGCTCCGGGAGACCCGGCAGCCAACACGGGGCCGAGACACCACCCAACCTCACCCCCAAAACGTCACCGAACGCGCGATGTCACAAAAGAACGCGAGGCGACGAGACAAGGACCCGGCAACCGCGGCGAACACCCGGACCCCGCACCGCGTGTCCTCCGATGACCCGCACCCGGCGTGCGGCTCTGAGGCATCCACCCGGCGGCGGCCGGCACGATGAGGTGACCGTGCGGGCCGTGATGAACACGCCTGTCGGCGCGAACACGCTGGTCGCGCCCGAGGAGCAGCAGATGCGAGACCACTACGCGCGTCCCAGCGCGCCCGCGGCGAGCGGCTGGTCGACCAGCTGCTGTCCGCCGACGAGCGCCGGCGCGGTTCCGTGTCCGGGCCGACGCCCTGCGCGCCGAGCAGAAGCAGTTCGGCCGCCAGGTGGGCAAGGCCAAGGGCGAGGAGCCCCGCTCAGCCTGCTGGCATGCGGTGTGAGTGTGGCGGGGTCCACCAGGGCATCTGGCAGACCCCGCCAAGCCGGCGTGTCCAGGCAACGAACCCCACCGGAGGAACGTCAACGCGCTCCGGTAACGAGTATGCAGGGAACGGAAAGGGGATAGCCCTTTTCCGTAAAAGCTCAGACAACGTAACACATCGCTCCTGGTCAGTGAGTTGTTCGGTTGTCGCCGCGACCCGCATCCTGACGTTGTTCGGGCCCGTGCAGGGCTGATCATGCAGGCGTCCGGGGGCCTTGCCGCGCCAGGGCCCGAACAACCGTTCCTTCCCCTACCAACGTGTCGTGCACGATGATGAACAGCACGTGAAGCCGAAGGCTGTTCCCGGATGCGAGTAGCGGCATCTACTCCAACTGCGCCGGAAGCGGAACGCAAGTGTCCAGGCAAGAATGATACGGAGGATGTCCGTTATGTCCGTCCCGGCTAAACGCCTGCCTGAGTGGCTGGCGGTTCGATTGTGCGTCCTAACCGGTGTCATCGTCCTGAGTGCAACGCTGATGGCGTCAGGCTTGGAGCCTGTCTTCGCTGTGGCCATCACACTCATCGCCAGCGCTGGCGCCGTGGAGATCGCCTGTCGGCTGACCTCCCCCGTCGGCTCACTGCGAATCCGGGCGTGTGTCGTGTTGGTGATCTTCGTGTATGTGCTGATCTTGCACGCGGCGTCCTATCCGCCGGTGCTCGCATCGGCCATCGCGCTGAGCAGCGCAGCCATCGCCGCGCAGATCGCAGGCCGACTGACTGAGGCGCGTCACAAGCCCTTCAGGCTAGTGAACTGACACCGGCGACTCCAGGAACCGGCAGGACCAGGTCTATGGCACGGCCTGAAGAGCCGCTCCCCGATGGGCCGCTCGCGGATTTCGCGAGCGGCCTGCGGGCGTTGCGTCACGCAGTTGGTTACGGCTACCGGAGTTTGAGTTGGCGCACCCAGTACTCGATCTCTGTGTTGTCAGAGGCCGCGAGCGGCAAGAGACTCCCGACGTGGAAGGTGACGAAGGCTTACGTCACGGCATGCGGCGGCACCCCCAAAGATCTCGAAGAATGGAAACGCCGCTGGAACGACGCCAAGCAACGCTGCCGCTCGGAATCTGCCGCCGCTTCCACGACTGACGGGACCGGTCATGGCGCGACGTGAGAAGACCGTCCCTGACGGGCCGCTCGCGGATCTCGCGAACGGCCTGCGCGCATTGCGTGTTGCAGCCGGCATCACCTACCGCGAATTGGCCGACCGCTCCCAGTACTCGATCTCGGTGTTGTCGGCGGCTGCGGGCGGCGAGAGGCTCCCGACGTGGGATGTGACGCGGGCGTACGTCACGGCATGCGGCGGCACCCCCAAAGATCTCGAAGAATGGAAACGCCGCTGGAACGACGCCAAGCAACGCTATAACCAGGACCAGTCCGCCCTACAGACACAAACTCCCGCCAACCAACAGCTGGACACCCGTGCTACTGCAGCGCGTGATGAGCGCGCGGAGTTCGCTGTGAGACTGAACGACCTACGCAGACAAGTAGGCATGCCCACCCTGAGAACAATCGCGCGAGCGACATATTCCGGTTCCAGGAGGCCCTTGGCCATGGCGACGGTAGCGGACCTGCTTAAGGACACTAGCCACCTCCCTCGCTGGGAGACTGTCAGCTCATTCGTCGAAGCCTGTGTATCGCTCGCCAGCGACAACAATCCCCCCGCGTTCAACGGTCTGGACGATCTGACTCGGTGGAGGCAGTGGCATGCTGCGCTCGAACGCAGCTTTGAGCTCAACCGCGAAGGTGAGCACCAGGCGACAGGCAAGGTCCGCGTGAGGGCCGCACGCGCGCGACTGCTGGGTGTGCACGCGGCGATCCGGTCACACGACACCGGCGGCTACGAGAGTTCCTGGGACGAGTTGCCAACGTACGTTCCCAGAGACCTGGACCCGTTGCTGCGCACCGCGATCGCGGCAGCGGCCGAACGTGGTGGATTCGTGCTTCTCACCGGCGGTTCCGCCACGGGCAAAACCCGGACCTTGTTCGAAGCCGTCCGGACGGTGCTGCCTGAATGGTGGCTGGTCCACCCTCAGACCGCTGACGAGGTGCGAACGCTGGCCGATGGGCCGATCCGGCAGACGGTGGTGTGGCTGGATGAGCTGCAGAACTACCTCGATCACGACGCAGGCCTGCCTGTTGCCACGATCCGAAGGCTGATCTCGGCCGGTGCGATGGTCGTCGCGACGCTCTGGCCCGTCGAGTACGTCACCCGCACCGCGCCCCGGGCCCCTGGTCAACCAGACCGATACGCCAACGATCGGCAACTGCTCGGCCTGGCCGAGGTCGTGCAGGTTCCCGGCGAGTTCAGTCCGCCCGAGCGCCGCCGGGCCGAGGAACTGGCCGCCGATCCACGGATCCGCATCGCGTTGGACACCTCTGACGTTGGGTTCGCCCAGGTTTTGGCCGCAGGACCAGCACTGATCAGCCGCTGGGAACAGGCGCCTTGCTACGGCAAAGCCGTCATCACCGCGGCTATGGACGCCCGTCGACTTGGCGCGACGGCGCCACTGCCCGCCGAATTCCTCGCTGCGGCCGCACCCGGCTATCTCACTTCCGCCGAACAAGCCACAGCCTCCGAGGACTGGTTCGAAACTGCCCTGACATACGCCACAATGCCATTGCATGGTGGCACTTCCGCCCTTACTCCTATTCCGGCTGGTATGGGGAGAATTGCCGGATACAAAGTCTCGGATTACCTATACCAGCACACCCGCCCAGTCAGAGACGATGTCCATGTGCCAGAGACCACGCGGCAAGCACTTATCCTGCACCATCATCCCGGCGACACTCTTCTCCCTCTGACCATCAACACCGAACGTACGGACCACTATCAGGAAGCAGAATTGCTGATTCGCCAAACGACATCCGGAGCCCATAACTGGGCCACGAAGCTTCGCGGTATCACGCACAGCACTGTGATCATCGTTGTCGCCGTAAAAGGCTCACCCGACAAAACGCTGGTCTTTTTTGTTACCCAGCCCGCACATCCCGGAAAATCCAAGGCTGTCACATCGGAATACCTCTACATCGACGGGAAGACCGTAGAAACACTGAAACACCTACTGAGTCAGGATCAGTGGCACGAAGTCACAGCTGCACTCCATGATCTTGCTGGACGAAGGTTTGCTGATAACGAAAATGTCCCACCCGCACTGCTCCACACATATCCTGTCGTCACGTGGCGTAACGACGACGAACCCAAGTAACCAACGGGTTGTGGCACGAGCAACGCTGGACATAAAGGAAGGCCGCGATCTCGCTGAAGAGCGAGATCGCGGCCTTCACGGGACAGCTAGCGGTCCACGTCGGGAGGTACCGCTCGCGGCCGACGGCGCCTTTTCCGTATCTGGGACGCTCCCATCAACGACACCGTCAGGGCGAGGAAGGCGTACAGCACGATGATCGTGCCGATGCTGCCGTTCGTCGCCGCGAGCATGCCGAAGACGAACATACCGAGAGGGCGCTGACGTAACAGAGCAAGGACCGGCGGCCCCCAATACCCCCCGACTGAAACGGTCCGGGGACAATCAGCTCGTGACGGTACCCGCCGGAGCCGGCGGCACCCGCTGCGCGCACAGGAGTGCTGCTGTCCAAACGCATCACCTGAGGGGGGAACCATGGCGTGGGAATGGCTGGCCCCTACAGGGACTGTCGTCGGGGCGATGATCACAGCAGGCCTCGGCGCCTGGATCGGCGGCCGACACGCGGGACGGACCCAGGAACGTCAGCACAAGTTCGAGCGTGAAACCACTGTCCTCGCGCGAGGCCGCGAGAAAGCCGACGACGCCATCGCCGCGCTGCAGGTCCTCCTCCTGCAACACACGGACACACTCGCGGGCTGGAACCCGGTTTCGGCATCAAATGATTCCGACAATGAAGCTCAATGCCGTGCAGCATACGAGCGGCTCGGCGCGACCATCGAGTATCTGACGGACCGGAAGGTCCGGGACCAGATCTATGTGATCTACTTCGCCGTCGGGCAATCGGACATGGTGACCCGCTTCGGAAACATCGACCTCGGCGAGGACTTCAACGAGCCCACAGCGATGATCTCGCATGCCTGCCACGAGGGCCTGAAAATTCTCGGCCGCTACCTACGTGACGGACCAACACAAGAGCCCTCGCAGTACCTGGAGAAACTGCGGTGGTCCATGATCAACGTAACCATCGCACTCAAGCACCAGCACGACAAACTTCGGCTAAAGCTGAAGAAAGCAGGCGAGACCTGAACCCTGTGGTGCGGGACATCCATACCAGCTTCGCGGCGTGAAGCCGCGCGAACTGCTCGTCATGGACGGCATCCCCGGCCGCTGGACGCCGCCCTGCTCGACAGCCCACCCGCCGCATCCGCGACGTGCAACGCATCGAACAGCGAGTGGCCGGTGACGCGGAACGGGGGATCTCGGCCCCGCTCGCCAGCGCGGACCAGCACCTGCTCGACAGCCTGCGGAGCCAAGCCGACGTCTCCGCCACCTGCCTAGACGATCGACTCCTTAGAACGGCGGCTCGTCGCTGAAACCCCCGCGGGGCGGTGCCGAACCCCAAGGGTCGTCATGTTGCCTTTGCCTGGCTGCTGCTGCTCGTTTTTGCGCAGCAGCCTGTTCCTCCGCGCGTTCCTTACGAGTCTTGAGCCTCTCAGGCATCGGCGCGCCGCCGTCCACCGCCTGATTCCAGTACCGGTGAAGCAGCTCGAGGTGGGGCACCGACTCGTCCCAACGGTCCTCAACGTCGTCCGCGTCGTACGGGTCGACGTCGGCGAGTTCGCAGAGCGCCAGGAAGATCACTTCAACGGTCTGCCAGGCACCGACCGCTTCACCGCGCAGGGTCCGGCGGATCGTCTCGTGGTTAGCCGAGCCATTGCGCTTGTCGTCGTCCCAGGCCTGGATGACCTCGGCGATCTGCCTCATAGCCGGCCGCTTGGCCGCTATGAAGAAGCGCCACAGCAGATCGACGAGCTTCTCCCGCGACTCGGGAACGTCGGGCGGCTTGATCAGGCGTGGAGGCATGGGATCGGTCCCTTCCGCAGTCCAGCGAATCCTAGGGAATCCGCGCTGCTGACCAGTCTTTGCCTCCCTATGACTGGCATCGCGAAGGCTTGATCTCGACCATCCCTCAGTGTCGTCTCTCGACGAATGGCACCCATTTCGGCAGGTCAGGATGGTTATGCGGCGTGAATGGCACGCCGACCGTTGCCCCGAGAAGCCGGGGGCGGTGAGCCGTGCGTCGTCCCCGCCGTTGGGCCTGAATCCATGTCGGCGGGAACGACGCCCAGCACGAAGGAGAGCCCCCGATGAGGCGCCGTCCCTCGCCCACCCATCATCGCGCAGACGTGATCCGCAGGTCGGTCATCACGCTGGCCGCAATCGCCGTCCTTGTCCTGGTGGTGGCGCTGCCGCTCGACCGGGCCGCCCTCGTGGCGAGTCTGGTGGGCACCGTGGCCGCGAGCACCGCGCCCGCCGGGCTGAACGGCGGCCGGTCGACCAAGCAGCGTGTCCGCAGACGGTCGTCCGACTCGGAGTAGGTCGCTGCGCCGGGGCTCCGGTTCGCCGGCCGGCATGCTTCGACGCCGCAGCTGACTACCATCGCGTTTCCCGAGTTGTCCCGGTGAATCGACCGGCCTGCAGGAGAAGGAAGACGACGATGCCGCTGCAAGCGTGGTTGTGCGATGTCTGCGGTGAACTGGTGACCAGTCATCCGAACAACGGCCTGGTGGTGTGGCGGACGGACCGGACCGGTGGTGGTTTCCGGAAATACGACTTCAAGATTGTCCATAAGACGATCGATTCGGACCCTGAACCGCAGCGATGTGATCCGGGCAGTTCGGAGGGATACCACTCCAGTTTGGACCTGGAGTTGTTCTTGGGTCCCAACGGATTGGCCTTGTTGCTCAGTTGGCTGAGCATCGGGCCGTTGAAGGGCGGCGGCAGTGCCCCACAGGTGGCGAACATGGACGAGTTCGTCGACTTTGTGCGCCGTGTCCAGACCCCGTATTACGAGGAAGCCCGGTCACGGTTCGACGAGGAGAAAACGCATTACTGGCTGGGCGACGCGAACGAGTACCACCCCTACTTGCCCGAGACACTGCGCCGCATCGCGGACGGAACACTCGGCGAGTGACCTGCCGGGTGCCGGGCGAGAGCGTCGCCCGGCACCCGGTCGACCAGCGTTCAGTACCTGCTGGTCGGGGGTGTTTGGTGCAAGCCGGTCCCTCACCCGATCGTGTACTGCCATAGGCTGCGCGTGTGGATCGGCCAGGAGTTCGGTCGATCGTGTCAAGGAGCGCGAAGCATGGTCGACAATGCCCTCAAGCCTGATCTCGAAGCGATCTGTGACGTCTGTCTGCAACCTATCGACGATGGTGAAGGTCATGTCTGGGCTGACTCGGGCGAGGCTGATGAGGTCGTCCGGAACACGCCGAGTCGTGAGGGCGTGCAAGATCTCCACGAGTTCCTGGCGGGCCCGGAAGATGCGCCCTGGCATACGACCCACTCTGGGTGCCTGGACGTGCCTGTGGGTGCGTACTCCATCGCGGTCGAACGCATCCGCACCTGGGCTGCTTACTTGCACTGGTGCGTTCATCTGATGGACAAGGCATGGCTCGAGGGAACGGACTGGCAAGTGTTCGTGCTGCGTTCGCTGGAACCTCAGCGCGCGGCGGTGAGCGGGCTTCGACCGAAGAAACCACAGAGCCTGCAGTGGGAGGCCATCGGCGGCTCGCCGGTGGCCGAGTAGAGCCCTGGCTGACTACTCCACTCTGAATGGAGGCTCCTCGTGTCTCATGTGCCAATGACCCGCACCGACGCCGCCGAGCTGTGGGATCTGCTGTGCCGCATCAACGGACCGCGGCCCAACCCATTCCCAGAACGGCTCACCGACGAGCAATGGCGCAACCAGGGCATCGATGCCTGGTGGGAGATGGCCAAGCGGTGCGACTGGGATCGTTCCGAGGTGTTTCCTGCCGTGGAGGCCCTTGCGAAGTGGGCCAAGGAGGACGGCTGGCGCTGGTCCACCGGGGACAACACGCCAGACGCGATGCCGGTCTTGCCGGCGCATATCAACCAGTTCATCGAGCTTCGACGGTCGGTCCGGAACCGCCTGATCGGTTAGGACCTCCGGTTCAAGTTGGCAGCACCCGCCTCCGTACGCCCGACGCGGACGCCACCAGCCTCAGCCGAAGTGGGCGAGGACACCACCCGCCACGCGCTTGACGTCCCCGAGCCGGTCGACCTGGACGCCCTCATGGATGACGGCCTAGTCGCCCAGGCTATCCGGGAGGAACTCCGTGCCATCAGGGACACGGCCACCAGCCTTAATGATCGCCTCCGCCAACCAGCCTTAATGATCGCCTCCGCCAATTCGCCGGCGAGGTCCTGATGCCCAGTCTCTTCCAACGCAACCAGCGCCGCCCACGCCGCACGAGGGTCCCTCGCCAGGGCGCCAGCAAGCCGCTCCTGAAAAAAGCACCAAGACCGCCCCCGGACTTCGGCCGGCGAGTTCCGTTCGGTCCGCGCCCCCAAGGCGCGTTCCGCAATGTGCGGACGTACCTACTGTTTGGATGTCACGAAAACAAGCAGCCGAGACGAAAGCTCGGGGCAGGCATGAGACCTGCCCCGAGCTGGGTCACTGACCTTTTCGCCTACGGACGGCCGCCGCATACCAGCTGACCGGTCTGGGTGCGGGAGCGATCCGGAAAACGCGAAACCTAGGCAGCGACCGCCCGGTGGCGGGCAGGTGGTTGCGGGCGGCCAAGGGTGAGGAGCGGGGATGCCCTGCTGGCCAAGGGCAGGGAGCTGGCCGCGAGGTGAAGGCGGCCGAGGCCGAGCAGGCCGTCGCCGAGGAGGCGCTGGTCGCGCTGCACCGGGCCATCCCGAACCTGGTCAACACCGCGGTCCCGGCCGGCGCAACGTGGTGCCGTCCCAGCCGTAGGCGCGGGAATCCCCGACCCAGCCTGGACGCACCCAACTCCACCACGGCCAGCACGATCACGCCGACCGGCTTGTACTCCTCGATGCCCGGGGTCCTCGATGTACACCGGGAAGCGAGCCAGCTCCCTCATGGTCTCGACGCCGGCGCATCCGTTGCCGATGCCGTCGCCGACCGCCGAACGGGGCTGAGGCGCGCGCCGCCCCGATCGGGGCGCTGCAAGTACGACATCGGTACGTCAAATTGTCGAGCCTGACAACTAGAGTGGCGACCAGCGTCGTGGAAGCCATCCACGACTCTTCCCAACCCCGATCCAACACGATCTGCCTATCGGCCCACCCGCGGGGAGCCGAACACGGGCGAACGTGGCTGGGCCCTCGGTTGGGAGGTGATCACAATGATGTCCTACGACGTCAACGGACCACCGCCTCAGTGGAACGACCCGAACAAGCAGCTCGTCGCGTTCCTCGCGACCCTCGAGCTACTGGCTCTCACAAGCAGTAGTCCGGCGGTCGTATCGACCGCCGGACTCACTGTTTGGATCATCCGCTACCTGTACGAGGCATAGGCGGTTTGGTCCCGCAAGGGCCGGATGGTTGGCCAAAACGTGTTCCAGCACGTTCAGCCATCCGGCCTTTCACGTTGCCGCTCACACGGCCTGACCAGCGAGAACCCACACACCAGTCGTGGGCAGTCCTCGCATCACCACGGTACCCCCAAACACACAGTTTCTCGGCGTGTCGCAGCCAACACGCCGAGAACACTCAGGCAAACGAGTGACAAAGACCCCTCATCGCCATGCTGACCGTGGACCACAACTATGGCGCCCATGGAGCACCCTGCCGACCATGACCCCAAAACGTCACCGCACCCCAGGCGTCACGAAACAGCGGGGGCCCTCTGGGACGGGACCAGGTGATCGGGCCCATGGCATCTACGCGTTCTCTAGCGTCGTCGAATTCTGGCCCCCGACCACAAGCCCTTCGACGTCGCGAACTAACGCGACAAGCAGCAGAAACACCGAGACTGGGTGTCCAACCGGACTGCGAGCAGCCCGCACCACTTCACGTCCATGAGCACCCGCTTACGTCCGTTCGAGCGGAACGAAAGCCCTGTGTGCATGACGTTGCCACTGGTCGTTACAGGCCGTTTCGCGGCGTTAGTGACCCCGGTCCACCTCTGGCTATAGCGGTTGAGCTGGGAAAACGCCGCCACCCCATTGATCCCGCAGACCCCCAGACCCCCGACGCTGACGGTGTGTAGCGACATGAGACCTCCCCCCATCGGCATCGGGTCCACATATCGTCGGGCCTATCTTCCAGCAATGGCGCTAGTGCTCGACAAGCCCCCAGCGGACGGGTTGAACACCTCGCCACACCCCACCGATTGCTCATCTCTTCCTTGCGGTGGCCAACCCTTCCGGAACAGCTGACCGGAAAGCCCGGCCGACCGGCCTGCTCACCAGGCCGGACTCCCAGGAACGGAGGCAGATTGCGCAAGTGGTGGAAACGCAGAAACCGCCAACTCAAACAACTGGAGGTGATAGACCCCGCTAGCTGGACCCTCGTCAAGGCCCAACTAGCGGTAGCCATCCTTCAAGGCGCCGTAGCACTAAACCAACTACTCGGCGCGGTGGGCAGGTAACCACCAAAGGGGCGGACGAGGTCACGACTCGATCCGCCCCTCTCTTGTTCACGTCGGGATTTCCATCCCCACGGACTTGCACCGTAGCTGTGCAAGTCAGATCGCAGGACACTGGCAGCCCAAAACATCACCGCGCCCCGGCGCCGGCCAGCAACCAGCCGCCGCGAGAACGAGCACCAGGCCCTCTGGATCGCCGCCGACTGGCCCACACCCTGGTAACAAAACCTGCGCCCCTGCCTGGTTGGTTCCCGGGCAGAGGCCGACCTGTCTTCAAACTCGGCCCGGTCGCCGCGGCCGCCTATCACTGGCCAGGGCACCGCGGCGAACACCGAGCCCGGCGGCCCAAGGAGGTCGCCCGACCAGAAAACGTCGCACATCACCAGCTGTCCCGGAAAGAAGGGGGTGAGTGGCCAGGCTGGTGTGACTGCCCGCCGGCTTACCTGGCCGACGGAGGTGGATTGACCGCGGAGGCCGAGCAGGCCGTCGCGACGACGATCAGCTCCCTGAGGTCCGGTCATTGTCCGTCCGCACGCTGGTGCTGAGCGGGCTCATCCTCCTCCTCGTCATCGGAGGCACCGCTGCGGCGGTGCTGCTCGGCCGCTACAGCGGCGGCGATGCGGCGGTGCAACTCGACGCGATACGCACCCTGCACCCTGCTGATCGGCACCGGTGGCGCGGTCGCGTTGCTGCTCACCGCCCGGCGCACCCGCTCGCTCGAACAGACCGTCCGGATGGACTTCCCTACCGGCCACGAGACGCACCGAGGGCACCATCGGTGAGTTCGAGGTGCGCCGGGTGTCGCTCTCCGA